>NZ_BAABLK010000026.1:0-26936 GCF_039544305.1 Paeniglutamicibacter antarcticus | reverse complement strand
GAACTCATACGGCTAGCCGCCCTGAAAACCCAGTCCCAGACTCGAATCGCATGACCCGATTTCGCGTGCATTTTTGGTGAGGCATGCGGTAGTCATTTGGCGTGCACCTTGACATGAGGCACTACGCGGGTGCTTGCGCCCAGCTTTTATGACTGTCTCAGGAGTAGGTTCCGCCGACTCGGAGGAACTCCTTGAATGCATGGTTTACCTCAAAAGTCGCGAGCGATAGAAGGGTCGTGACAACATGCTTTCGTGCGGCCATGATGATGAAGGCTGCGTCTCATTGGTCGACGAACCACCTCGGTCGTCCACCCCAAGGCGCCAACGATCCCCACAGGGCTGCCTTGCGGCGCTTCGGATCAGTGGTCCCCCCCGCCCGGTCCGCAACACGGATAAGTCGAGTTTTGATACCCACCGGAGGCTTGCGCGTGAGCGCCCTATCCGGCATCTGTGGGAAGAAGGAACGCACCACGAGCGTGATAATTTCAAGTCCCTTCCTGAATGGAATCTCAGGCATCAAGTACATGTTTCCTCCTACCAGGAGTCGTAGTTGCCTTCTCCGTCCGACCCCGACCAAAGGATGCATCCAATCATCACCAGGACCTTACTGCTCTATCTCGCGTACCGGGACCAACTACTGGCCGCGGTCGACATGCGGCGCACAGCTCCGGTGCGGTTCTCACTGACCCTGTACGGGATGGACGTAGCCATCTACAGAGAGCCTAAGAGTGATTTCGCAGGTACGCCCGCTTTTTTCCGCGCTCAATCGCGCGATATACGGTGGACCGGCCAACGGAGAACAGCTCGGCGATCTCACCCATGGTGTGCTCACCGGCGGCATGCAGGTCGACAAGGTGAATTTCTTGCTTTACGGAGAGCTTTGGCTGTTTCCCGCGGAGCCGGCCCTTGGCTTTTGCAATCCTCATTCCTTCGCGGGTGCGCATACTGATGAGATCAGATTCGAACTCGGCGATCATGGCTAGTACATTGAATAGAAGTTTTCCCATGGGATCGGTGGGGTCGTGAACGGAACCACCAATATTGAGTTTAACTTCTCGACTGGCCAAGTCATCTGCGATTTGATGGGCGTCAAAAACCGAACGAGCCAAGCGGTCTAACTTCGTGACGACGAAAGTATCTCCCTCGCGGCAAGCCGCCAAGGCTTCACGCAACCCGGCGCGGTTCTTGTTCTTTCCGGTGAACCCATGATCGACATAGACGCGTTTCTCCTCAACTCCGAGGACAGCCAAACCCTCACGCTGGACAGTGAGGTCCTGCTCTTCCGTAGAAACCCTTGCATAGCCGACCAGTATTTTAGACATGCGGCCCAGTGTGCCACATGTGGGTGTGGCACCGGTCACCACACCGGACAGGGCTTACGGGACCCCATCGAACTGGTACCCGCAACGTTCCATGTCAGCGAGATGTGTGGTCGGTAGTGGACCGGCTTGCGGGACACTTTTCGGAGATCTGTTATGCGACGCTCCCTATTAGGAATTCCCGTTGCCCGCGACCTCCATGTGGTCGATCGATTTGGAACGATCGAGTGAAGGTCAAGTTAAGTGGTTGGAAATGCTGGCTGTGGCAATCATCGCCGAAGTCGTCGGTCGACTGTCCTCGAAAGGCTGATTGGATACCTCCGGCCTCTTCGAAGCTAGGCTTACCTGGTGACCGTAAACGAGGATTGGCTCCGTGAAGAGCGCATCAAACGACTGCGCGCGCTCGTCCGATCGGGAGTAAAACACCTGGTCTTCATACATGAAGCCGTGCCCTTCTACTTACGACAGGGGAAGGCCTCCGACAAGATCGTCAAGGAGCTCTTCAGCGACCTTCAAAGACAATCGTTAGGTGATCGGATGGGCACGGAATTGCGACGTGACCACGAGATTGCCGTCGGGATGTTCATTGACGATCGGCAGAACCGCGCCTTCGAGAAGATCTATAAGTGGATCACTGATGTTAATGATGCGGCTCTTCGAACTTTCACCGATGAGCATTTCGAAACTTACCGAAACCTCGGCACTCCTCCGCAGCTAACAGCGGAACGCGACGAAACCGGTGCAGCTGAGCGGCGACTAAAAGAACTCAACGCCGACGTCAAAGAGCGAATACTTATACTTACAGAGGCTCTCGCCAATCTCGGAGAACACGAAGATATCGCGCCAGCGATACGCGATGCGTCAGGCGGCTGGCCTCACTTGCGCGGACTAGTCGCAGACTCGGTCATTGACGGTCACTTACGGCAAATGCGTGTGCGCCGAACACGAGCGGAGATCTCGAGTGCGATCGGCGCTTCCAAGGAAATCGTAGAGGCGACGTTCCAAGCGCTCTCCGCCAAACACAACGTGACGCCGCAGAAAGCTGCCCCCGAACTAAGCGACTGGTGGAAGGTTTTGCGTCCCCTGCTCGCTGACAAAAGTATTGACAAAGCTCTTGGAACCAAAGATGGAGCGCTTATCAAGCTTGTTAGTAGTCAGGTATCCCTCGTACAGAACCTGGGCGAACTCCGGAACAAAGTCGGGTCGGGCCACGGCAAAGCAGAGCATCCCGCGGGGCTGGAACCTTCGCATGCGCTTCTCGCCGTTGACACCGCCCACGCGCTGACACGCTTTCTTGCCGGGTGACCCACACAGCATTATCCCTCTCCACGTGGTGTCTTGTGTCATAGGTATAGCTCCCGCCGGGGTGCCATACGAACAAATAGTCCTGCTTGACGTTCCTTCACCGGAATGCTTTGGCTTGGGGATCGTCAGTCGGGGTTCGCCTCGGCCTCAACTCTGGATAGTGGTGTGATCAATCGCTTCCAGGAGCTGAACAAATAGAAACGCCGAGAATGCCAATGCCACCAATTGAATCAAGGTGGCGTTGACCATCGTTAGATAGTCGGTACGAGTGCGTTGGACCTCGTAATAGCTGCGGAACTTGATGGTTCCCCAACAAACCACGACAAACGACGGTATTAGCCCCAGGGTCGCGATGGCCATGCTCATCGCTGGATGCGTCGTAAAGGCCAAGAGGACGAGTAATGCCAGTCCCGCTAGTCCGCCTGGAATCAACCAAAGCAAAGCTTGCGCGGGCGTCATCGCCATTAGCTTCATCTGCTCCGGTCCTTCCCGTATACGAATAGCTTGATTATCCATCACTCCTGAAACAGTCCCGGTGGAGGTTCCCTAAAAAGCCGGTTAATGATGGAGCGTCGCCGAGCCGTCATGCTTAATCTTTCCGGTCTGGGGTCGGGCCTATTTCTCTCCGGAATGCGGGAGGAAGTGCCGCGCACCACCACTCCGCATCACAGACAAGTTGATGGCCAAGGACTTTCACGCCGCAACTTGACTTCTAAATCTATATAGCTAGATTAGTAAACATGGATTATTTGGGCCGTGTAACGCCGGCGACTGCCCTGGTACTTGAAGCTTTGCTATCTACAGATCGAATTTGGGGGCTGCAAATCGTCAAGGATACGGGGAAGAAGCCGGGAACCATTTATCCAATTCTGGATCGACTTGAGACTGCGCGGTGGATTGTCGGCGACTGGGATACAGAGGAATCACGAAAGGGTCCGCGCCGCCGCTACTACAAGTTGATTGCTGAGGCACGACCTTCCGCGTGGGCGTACGTGGAGATGCAACGCACCAAAGATCAGCCAGCGTACGCAAAACCTTCACCCGTGGGACTCGGGAATGCGGGTTGCACGGCGTGAAGTGTGAGAAGTTGGTCCTCGCCGTATGCCTTGCCCTCAGTCCGGCGAAGTCCCGGGCGATTCGTAGGGAGCAGTGGGCGGCGGACTTGCGAGACTGCGCAGAACTGGAAATCCCGCGGTCCGCACTGCTAATCGGAGCCCTGCGCTCATCAACTACAGCCAGAATCCACGACATCATTGAGCGCGCCAGCAAGACGCCATCGCACGCAACTAGGGGGATAAACATGAGATCAACAATCGGCATACTCGCAATGGGCTTGACTATCGTCAGCGGTGCCGCCGTTGGCATCCACGAAATCCTGCCTTCGGTTCAGAAAAATCCCCACGCAGAGCAATCGATCACAGGCAATGCGACTCAGGAAAAGAGCGTTTCCATTGAACCGGATTCACTACATTTTCCGCCAGAAACCCTCATTGTGAATACGGCCAGCGACAATGTGCTCGACGCTTTTGACCGCGCAAGGGACACTGGGATGCAAGTTACTTTGGTTTCAGATAAGCGCTACAGCGTAACCATCGACCCGTCCATGTCGATGGATTCAGTGGCCATCATTGACGTCAAATCAGGCAGCATTCTCGACAGCTTCCCGATGAACAACAATGGCTTACTATCTCGCTAAACACTTCAGCCCATCTAGTTCGAGAAGGGACGCTTTGGCCCAAAAACCCCAACACCTTCCAGCCAAAAAATCCCCACCGTTACCTCATCTTGGGACAAGTCAAAGTCTGACCCACGTCAGTGTCCCGCAGACCGTTCGACGTACGGACGCGAAGTTCCGGTGCAGAAACCTTGGACAATCAGGTCAACGGGTTCTGAAAATAGCAGTTCTCGTTGTTCATCTGGTCGGCCAATTTATCGTCCTAGTTCTTATAGAAGGCGTTCACCTTGTAGCTGACAGTGGGGTCGTTGGTCTTCACCACTACTCCGTCTTGACCAGGTGCCATTGTGAGGGTCGTAGTGCTCGCCGCCCCTTCACTCCCCTTCTCTGTGCAGATCGTCTTTGCGCCGTCTTGTAGGAGAAGGGTGCCAGCGTCGATGCAGCCGAGTTCTACGGAAATTTGCTTCGCACCCTCGGGCGGAGGGCCCAGTTGAATAGTTTGTGTGCCCGTGTAGGTACCGGAGACCGGATCATTCATAGCTTTGGGAGCCTCTTCCTTAGAGGAAGAGGCTTGTGGGGATTCGCTATCGGGCTGATCAAGAGGGGTGCATCCCGAGACTAGGAAAGCCGTAAGAAGGGTCATGATTAATACGCCTGACGAGTATCGTTCCATATTTTTGACGCTATCATTCTGTTTGCGCCACCTGCTCGGTATCAAAAAAACGTTACCCAAAAGTAGTGTTGAACACGGGAGAATCCAAGCGTCCTTTCGGCAACAAATTTCTTCCTCTACACGCCTAGAAGGAACCCAGACTGCCCACTCCTTGCCTTTGGAGGACCGTTCGAAAATAGACGACCGTCCCAGACAAGGTTCCCTATTCGGCAAAGGGGCAGGTTGAGCTGGAACCGCGCGGTCCACTAGCGCTCAGATGGCAGGCACGGGACGTGGGCAGCCAAGTAGCATATCCGTTTACACAATCCAGGGGGATACAAAATGCTTGAGATCGGTTTTGATTGGACTGATTGGTCCGAATCAGAGGTCCTCCAGTCAGAACCCCAGCTGTTGTGCACCTATGTCAACAACATGCAGCTACAAACCCTCGTCTTCTCAGCGGATGGTTTGCAGCAAGTCGTGAATACTTCTGGTGGGGGGCTACTTTGGGGGGCATGGGTAATTCCGGATTGGACCGAATCAACGCAATCCACGCTGGAGACCAAGATGCGTGTCCTGATCACCGATCTTCACACCAGCGCCGGTACAAGCCACGACTTCTACCTGTCTCTGGAAATTCTCGGTGTCATGGAGGATTCACCCCGCGCGGAGATCCTGCTCAGTGACACCGAAGGACCGTACTTGCAAGCTTTGCAGTCCCGGTGAAACTTCCCTCGTGGAACGGTAGGCACTGAGAGTCCTGGCTCTTACCGTTCCTCGCAGTAAAGCTCAGTCGCGAGAACCTCCACTGGTGACTTGAAGAGGAAAACACCCCTTGTACCCTCGACGTACTCAACGATCTTCCTGCTGACTTCTTCGTCATTTACGCCGTCGATTTCCACCCTCCACCTGCCTCTGAACCGATGGTCGGAATCCACGAAGCTGGGGGAACAAACCCTGACATAGAAGATGTTCGCTATCTCTTCCGAGAGGGTTCCGAGGCTTGTCTCCCTGACGGTGAGCTCGTAAACGGTGGCCCAGGTGCTTCCCTCCGCACCAAATGCGTCATTCCAAAAAATCCTCTCGCAGAGGTACTCATCATCATCGGGATCCTCGCTCCATGATTCGTACAGAATTACGGGAGAAATTGTTTTACGCATTGAAACCATCCACCTACTATCGCTGCAGGGCAAGTATCGTGCCAGTTCCTCGCATTGCGTGCCAGTTTCCTTGCGGGCAAGCTTGATGGACGGATTTCAGGAGCGGCCAGTACAGCGACGGAGAATCAGAAAAGAAGGTGAACGTTGCAAGCGAAACTCGATTCCACTGTCCCGCGGCCCCTTCCTCTCCGGAACGATAGCGCTACAAAGCCCTGAAGCCTCGTTTTGAGCCAAGTGGCCCGGCTGCCGACCCCCTAGCGGAATATTCCTAAAACGCTTCTGTATGGACCGTGCATACGAAACCTACGAGATGCTCCACCGTCCGTTTTCGTGGTTCGAACTGGCCTGCTCTTGGTTTGCAGCCTTCCCTAAGACAGTGTTCTGGATTCAGTAGGGAACGGCGCCCTTGATTCGAAGGCGATAGTGAGTCGGAGTCTCATTAATAAGGCGTTGAGTGTGCATGGGTTGTGGCGCGCGCGCGCGATCACAAGAGCGCCTTGAATCCCGGCGATAATGTCAAGCGCTAGCGCGTTAGCTTCCTGTCGCGGCCACCCGCCGTCTTGGAGCGCCGTCGTCAGCGCGGCCGCCCAGTCGTCGAAGTAGCGGAAGATCTGCGCCTCGAAGCGTTTCTGTTCGTGGCTAAGGGCAAAAGCGCCGAAGAGACAGACGAGCTGGTGAGATGAGAAGTACTCTTCGCATGAGGTGAACATTGCCTCGATTCGGGCAGCCGGATTTCCAGCGGCGGCTAGCGGCTCATTGATGTGGAGCCGGAACCAATCCGATACCTCGTCGAGGACAGCTTCTGCCATCTCATCTTTCCCACCCGGGAAGAAGTTGTAGAGGCTGCCCTTTCCAAGGCTCGTACTCTCTGAGATGACAGAGAGGCTTGCCCCGTTGAATCCGTAAGTGCGGAACGTCGCAGCTAGCTGGGCAATAGTGTCTGCACGTTCCTTTATTACGCGTGCCATTTACAGACCCAAAATGCTGAGTCCGGAATGGTCGGCCGGGCGAGGAGCGGATTGATCCCACAAGAACAGGCGCTCGGACCCGTCGATGGGAACATCGTTGATGCTTGCATGCCGTTCCGCCATGAGCCCGTCGGTGTTGAACAGCCAGTTCTCATTGCCATAGGACCTAAACCACTGGCCACCTAGGTCATGCCATTCGTATGCGAATCTCACGGCAATGCGACTTCCATCGAAGGCCCATAGCTCTTTGATCAGCCTGTACTCTCGCTCTCGCTGCCATTTGAGAGTCAAGAATTCAACGATCTGGTCGCGACCTGTAACGAATACCGCACGGTTTCGCCACCGACTGTCTTCGGTGTACGCCATTGAAACCTTTTCGGGATTACGCATGTTCCAGGCATCTTCAGCTGCGCGAACCTTCTGTACTGCGCTTACGCGGGAAAAAGGAGGAAGGGGTGGACGGGACATTGGATGGGCTCCTAAACAGTTTTACCGATCAGTACACAACGTACCATATGGTACAAATGGTGACCGGTCGGGTCAGCCCCTTTCGCTTCACTTTCTTTGTTTACGATAAGGGCCAATCGGACCGCGCGTCCTGCGCGGCATCCCATGCGGGGGCGTCACGATGACGGATTCTCAGTGCTCACTTACTTCCAGATTCAGGTCAACACGGTGTTCTTGATAAGTTGACCAATGTAGGGTCGCTTCTTGAACGAAAAATGAGGAACAGCTTGAACTACCACGTAATTATCAATCAGGGCCGTGTCGCTGATCGTACCGATGGAGCCCTCGTTGGGGCACGAAACGCCGGACAAGCTCTGGCCGAACACCTGTCAACCAAACCAACCATCATCGGCCAGCCATCACCAGCAGCCCAGGACGACTGGCGGCAAGCCCTGGACAACGCTAATGAGACCCTGCGCGAACTCGCCGAGATCACGCGATCGGTCTTGGACGATCACCAAATCCCTTTGCTGGTCACAAACACCTGCGCGGCTAGCATCGCTACCCTGCCTGTGGCGGCAGCCAAGCACCCCGAAGCTGCATTCCTCTGGATCGACGCTCACGGCGACTTCAACACCCCTGACACCACCGCATCGGGCTACCTTGGCGGCATGGCACTGGCAGGTGCCTGCGGACTATGGGACACCGGCCACGGTGGAACAGTGGACCCACGTAACGTGATCCTCATCGGCGCCCGAGACATCGACAACGACGAACGGGCCATGCTTCAAAATGCCGGAGTGAGCATCTTGGCACCAGAACATGCCACCCCCGAGGCTGTTCAAGAACTGGTGGCTGACCGCCCAGTATGGATCCACGTGGACTGGGATGTGCTGGAACCCGGATACATTCCCGCCGCCTACAAGATCCCCTCAGGATTGCTGCCCCGCCACGTCGCGGCGATCTTCGCAGCACTACCCACCGAGAGCATCCGAGGCGTCGAACTCGCTGAATTCGAAGCAGGCGACCCCAACATTCCCGAGCGGTTGAGCATCGAATTCATCGTGGAGACCTTTCAGCACCTTACATAGCTGCCATTTGACGAACCACATATGGACCCCGAGAAAGAGGTGCCAAAAAACTCTTTTGGATCTAGTGTCCGCCGGGTGGTTTCGATGACATCGTTACCGCTCACCGCTGGGATGAGCTGGGAACACATCAACCTCACCGGCGACTACACCTAGTACAGCAACGCCCCGCCAGGCCCAGTAAAGTCGCAGGCCCCTGCTCCCCACCAGCTGATCTTAGCGTGCAATTCTTTCGTTTCCTGAAGCGATCCCAGTACAAAGCCCCTTCCGAAAGGTCACCATGAAGCCCCCTCCCTCGATCACTTTGCGTCCATTTCACGAGGCAGAAACGGTCTTTTTTGCTGGCATGGCATCCGATGAACGAGTGACCCGATTCATTGGCGACGGCCAACCATGGGACGAACAAACCATTCAGGACCGCATCCGCGCAGCCCTCCAGCAAGACCCGCTCGACATGGTGGGAACATCTCGCTGGTTTCTGGCCACCGAAGCAAAACAATCCGTCGGCGTCGTGGTCTCCACCCGCAAGGAAGAGGGCATTGAGATTGGTTACTGGGTATCCCCCGACCACTGGGGCCGTGGCATTGCCGGGGCCATGCTTGATGGCGCGTTATCCACAATTCCAGAGGTCTACAAAACCAAGGAACTCCTTGCCCGTGTTGACCCGGCCAATACCGTCTCCGCCAAGTTGCTCACCCGCCGCGGATTCCAGTTGGCCACCCAGCAGGAAGGGCTAGACCACTACACACTGGCATGACTGCAAGGCCCAGATAAGCAGCCGCCCCACATCCACCCCTACCAACTAGCCAGTCACACTCCCGTATCCCGCCCCTGCAGCCTGCCTTTCAGAGCGCCCTGAGTCTTGAGGACCAAAGGACGATTGCGCCCCAAAGTCCAGATGGCGGTGAACCCGGGCCGAAAGGAAGCAACCATGCACAGCACACCATCAGCAACAACATGCGAAGAAAGCCAAGGAACGCAGAGTAATTTCGTGAAGGTTCCTCTCGTGCAGATCGATGCATTTGCCGATGCCCTCTTCGAGGGCAACCCGGCCGCCGTCATGCCCCTGCCCCAGTGGCTGCCGGACGGGGTACTCCAGCAAGCAGCAGAGGAGAATAACCTTTCAGAGACGGCATTCCTGGTGAAGAACCTGCCCAACGGAGTCCAGGCACCGGACCCCGCCCACCCGGCATACCACTTGCGCTGGTTCACCCCTGCCGTTGAAGTCGATTTGTGCGGGCACGCGACCATGGCCGCGGCCTCCTACCTGTTTGACGACGAGCACCCCGAGGCCAGGGAGCTGCAGTTCTACACTCGCAGCGGCTGGCTCTCGGTGACCCGTTCCACCGACGGCCAATACACCATGGACTTCCCCTCCGAAATTCCCGTGCCGGTGTCCATTAACCCCGACATCGCCAAGGCGCTTGGTGTCCCCGTGGCTGAGGCTCTGCAAGCTACCGACCTGATCTATATGGTTGAGGACGCCCAAACCGTGATCGATCTTTCCCCGGATCTCTCGGTTTTGGCCGCACTGCCGGTTCGCGGGACGATTGTCACCGCCGCGGGCACGGGAACCGAATACGATGTGGTCTCCCGTTGGTTCGGTGCTGAAGCGGGCGTATCCGAGGACCCCGTCACCGGCTCCGCCCACTGCCAGCTGGCTCCCCTCTGGGCCGAACGACTCGGCAAGAATGAAATGCTCGCTAGACAGGCATCGGCCCGGGGCGGAACCGTGCGGATCAACTTCGAAGGTGAGCGCACATTGCTGACGGGTCGCTGCGTCCGTTTCATGGAGGGCAGCGCTTTCCTTCCCCGCTAAACCCAACGCCTGAGGCCAGGTCTCGACACTTGGACTGAGGAAAGCCACATGATTCGGGTGTCCCGCCAGCAACACCCGTTTTCATACTGCTGCGTACCGCATGGTGTTTCTTGGTAGCGAGCTGGGGAGGGGTCGCTTTAGCTTCCCTCTGAGAGACTGCGGGTCTCCTCGGCAATCTTGATGACGCGGTCGATCACGGTGCGCGTGCTCACCCGGGTTCGTGCTTCGGGCCTCGTCAGGATATCGATGTGCCGACCCAGGACAAGGCCCTTAATCGGGCGCAGCACCACATGCTCCCGAAAATATGGAATCAGTCCGGTGTACCGAGGCAGCAGGCCTACCATGCGGGTTTTGGCAATAATTGCCGCCACCAAATTGAACTCATTCACACGATGCGTAATCTGGATCGGGGTGCCCGCAGTGGCAAACATCGCCTGGACAATGAGTGGTTCCAAGGCGAAGCCCTCGTGCGCCGCCACCCAAGTTTCCCCCACCAGATCAGCCAGGGACACCGTCTCGTGCTTAGCCAATGGATGCTCCCGGTGGATCGCCAAGTCGATCGGTTCCTGCAGCACGGGTGTGACATGCACCCTGCGGGTCGGCCAAGGATCTGAGGCTAGCGGACGGTGGGCGATCACCACATCATGGTCGCCGACCAAATCAACGAAACCGTTGATCGATACGTCCTCGTCCCGGCAACGCACCATCGGCCCGTCGGAATCGCTGAGACTACTTGCGATAAGCGCCGGGAACCAGGCTAGTCCGGCACTGTGAAAAGCGGTGACCGAAACGGGCTCTCGACGTGCCAGGAGATACTCGGGGACTGAATTCTCGGCGCGTGCGAGGGATTCCAACACTTCG
Organism: Paeniglutamicibacter antarcticus; assembly: GCF_039544305.1. Taxonomy (NCBI): domain Bacteria; kingdom Bacillati; phylum Actinomycetota; class Actinomycetes; order Micrococcales; family Micrococcaceae; genus Paeniglutamicibacter; species Paeniglutamicibacter antarcticus. The sequence continues at coordinate 15,642 of NZ_BAABLK010000026.1, read as the reverse complement.
CTTCCGGCATCTGCAAGGCGTTCCCCCGCGGGCGTGAGCACCAGCACGCGGCCCCTCTGCTCAGTCAGGGGAATCTGGATTCCCCGTTGCAGCGAGGCAAGCTGTTGGGAGACCGCGGACGGGGAGAGGTGCAGCGCCTGAGCCACAGCAGTGACCGAGCCCCGGTCCCTGAGCTCTCGCAACGTTCGGAGATGATGCACTTCCATGAAGTCCAGCTTACGGGATATTGAAGACAGTGCCCGTTGTTCTGTACGAATCGGCTCCCTACAGTAAAAGGATGTCCTTCGCTCCCCCTTCGGCCCGCCGCCTGTTTCCCGACTTAATACTCCTGATCGTCGCAATAATGTGGGGCGGCAGCTATCTCGCAACCCAAGACTTGGCGGTGGCCTCGTCAGCCGCCGCGGTGATGTGTGCCCGCTTCGTACCCGCAGCGGCGATATTACTGTGTGTGAACCTCGCCCGACCAAAAGTTCGACTCCGTGACTCGACACTCCCCGGCATCCTGCTTGGAACCCTCCGCGCGGCGACCATCGCGATGGAAACGATCGGCGTCACGCTCACAAGTGCCACAAACGCAGGACTCATCATCGCTCTGTCCATTCTCCTCACCCCGATACTCGAATCCACACTCACCAAAAGACGGCTTTCACCCTCCCTGATCGCAAGCATCCTGCTTGCCCTCATCGGCATCACGCTGCTCGTGGGCGGGCAAGGCTTCTCCGGGTTCAACCTAGGCGACGGGCTCATGCTCGTTGCGGCAGCAACGCGGGCTCTGCTCGGTGTTGCCGAGGCACGGTTTACCGTCGGCAGGAACACTGACGTGCTGGGATTGACCACGGTCGAGATCATGTTCGGCGCGGTCATATTCGCTGCGTGGGGCGGAAACTCCCTGCTGGAGCATCTCCCTGGCTTTAGCGTCGCGAATTGGCTCACCATTGCCTATCTTTGTCTCGGCTGCACCATCTTCGCGTTTCTAGGGCAGCTGTGGGCAACGAAGCACACCTCGGCGTCACGTGCAGGCATGCTTCTGGGCACGGAACCAGGATGGGCGCTCCTCGTTGGAGTGCTCCTCGCCGGAGACAAGATTGGCACACTCGGATACATGGGTGCCGCAGTGCTCCTCGTTGCCACTTGGTGGGGTGCACGCGCCGAACAGCGTTGGCGCGGAAGCAATCCGTTCCCCCGAAAGTTCCCAATACCGACGGGGCGGGAAACCGCCGACGACTGACCCTCCCTGGGCGGAGGCGACACACCCGGACATTTCCTGCCTTATACCGGACCCCCGCATTACCTGTCACGTTCCGTGGCACACGGTGGGACGAGGCACCCTCGGCATTTCAGACACATTGGCCGAAATCTTAGGCCGTGGCCCGCGTTCTACGCACCTTTTGACGGCCCCAGAAGCGACGAATTTCTCGAGACGTCTCCGAAGGAAAGAACATCAGCCACCGGAAGGCCCCGGGACCTGTCCAGATGAAGTAAAACTGCTATCCGCCGATAGCCATATTGTCCGCTCAAGGTTCCCATTGCGGGCATGCGCTTCCAGCGCGGGAGCCGCAACGGGAAATACGCGTATGGCTCCGTGACACGTAGAGTGAGTAGCTGGTTTGGGTTCAGCAAAAGGTCAGCGGACTTGTGAAACCGGTGACCGGCAATTGCCCGCTTTCGAAATATGGTGACAACCGATGCAACTGGTAAATCCTTGCGGGCTATCGCCCGCAAAATCAGCTGTCGCAGCGGCGGGGGCGGCTGCACTGATATTTTGTGCGCTGTCCCTGTTGGGCAACGCGCTGCCCACGGTATTCAGTCAATCGATACCGTCCATTGTCTACTGGGTCCTGTTTGCGCTTTTCCTCCTGGCGCTTCTGGCCACTACCACCGCATTGGGCACCTGGTGGGGAAAATCTGTCGGCCGGCGGAGGGAACCACTTATCGCGGCTATGGCAGCGTGGCTCATGATCGTTTCATTCATGGGCGTCATAGTGGCCTGGGGTGCGGAAGCGCCCTGGAGCGAGAACCTGGCAACGGCGGGTTTCGCTTCGGCTTTGGCCAGCCTCGTGGTTGGTCTCGGAAGCCTGCTCGTTCTATCGAAGAAATCCCCCAGGAAATAGCGGCGCCTTGGACTCCCACCAAATTATGTCCGGTCAGGGTTCTTCTTCGGAACGCCAGTGCCACAACGCATTGAACCCTCATCTCAGGGCCCAGCAGCCCCTGCTACGGACCTCCATCCGCTACTCACACCACGCTTCGAGTAATTCCTCCTCCGATCCCTTACCCTAAAGGGAATACTAGTCAACTCAGGAAAGGACCGTTCGCTATGAGGCGCACCTTCGGAAGCATCACACTCCTGACCACATTGGCACTTACCGGCTGCGTGGACACCGAGGCAGCACCCCCACCCCCAGAACCGTCGAACGATTTCCCTGCCATCCCCGCGCCAGCTTCCAGCGACAACTTCTTACAAGGCATATGGACCAATGAAGTCGAAGGCCGCAACAAACCACTGATCACTCCCAAACACGTCGTCGCACTAGTCGGCAACGACATCTACGCCTGGAGCGCTAATGGTAAAGAAGCTTGGAAACATCAGATCCCCGACTTTGATGACTCCATTGAAACCTCAAGAACCCTCCGCCTGGCTCCTTCCAACATGGGGGATGAAGCTATGCCAAGCTCAGTCACGGTCGTCAGTCAGCTTGAGGTAGAAGCCCCTTACACCGATGACACGGAGAATTTCATCGCCTACGATCTAGAAACAGGCAACACCATCGCCAGCAGCAATATGCTCGCGACCGGGGTGGACGCCCCACCCTCACCTTGATACCGGTTCCTTCCTGCACATAAGAAACACCATCAGTGCAAGGTCTTCAAAAAGGGAAAAACACGATTGAAGCGTCATTCACTGAGTTGCGTGACCGGGCGGTGTGCCAAGACTCGAACCACTGGAAAGCAACGGAACGACGCCTCCTATCGCAAGTAAAACACCAAGTGGATGAACAAAATGGTCATCGCTACAAAGCATGACCGGACGACGTTCCGCCCGCGGGATACTAGCCGCCATGAAGCCGGCCGTTTGCCGGGACTTATTCTGGGCGGTGAAATCTGACGCTGAAATCCAAGCCTTAATGGGCTTTTCTGAAGGAGAATGGTGAGATGTGGAAAACAACGATCAGCCCCCGTTTGGCGTTTATCGCAGCAGCGCTCTTCTTCTTACTCGGAGTCTGGGACCTAGGTACCGATGAACTGTGGCGTGGGCTCGTTTTCGTTCTGTTGGCGCTCGCCTGGGTTGTACTAGGTGGCATTCAATTTCGGAAGAGGCGTGCCCAAAAAATAGACGCCACCCCCCCTCCGCCCGTAGACCCGCCGGACTGGGGCAGCCTTGCCCCGGGGTGCTCATTGAATTTCCTCCGCGAACCAAATCAGCACAAACCTGTCCGATCACTCTTCCTTCTGGAGACGGCCAGACACTATCCATTGGAAACCCAATACCCCGTGTCAGTCTGCCCAATTGGCCAGGGAAATGACGATGCTTTGTGTCAGTTTGGCAAAACTGCGTTCCAGATCAACGGGAAGCTCGAAAGCGCCGCTGGTTTCAAGATCCACGAAGCCATGGAGCGAGGACCGGAGAAAACGCGTGGCATCCACAGCGTCGTCTTCACCTAGGCCGTAGCCAGTCAGGACGTCAAAAACGACATCGGCGATCGCAGAAGACTCTCGCGCATCTTCGTCGTCCCCGCTCACGGGAGCCTGCATCGTCATCGGATACTGCCCGGGGTGTTCCAACGCCCAACGGCGGTAGGCCAGCGCGAGTGCACCGATAGCTGTATCGCGGGATCGTCCGATCGCTGCGTGTCTCAGGACGCGTGCCAAGTCCTGCTTCGCAAGAAGCATGATGCCGCGTCGAAGTCCGGGCATACCCTCGATGTGTTTATACAGCGAGGGAGGTTTCACTCCGAGGCTCTGTGCCAAGACGGCAAGATTCAAGCCCTCAGAGGTCCGCTCGTCGAGAATCAGGGCGGCTCGGGCAATAACTGCGGTCCTGTCCAATCCGGCCCTAGGCATGGTCGTTCAGGGGGCTGAGGAAGTTGAGGATGGCCGCGGAGGTGTGTTCTGGTTGTTGCGAGTGGGGATAGTGCCCCGCGTCGGCAACCATCACGGCGGAACCGTTCAGTGTGTTCGCAATCCAGTTGGCTTCGTCTTTGGGGTCTTTGAAGTCCGGGTCTTTCTCTCCCATGAGCACCAGGGTTGGGGATCTGACTGCGCTCAGGCATTCGCTGGCGCGGACGTGGTCGGTGCGCGTGGTGCGGCTAAACGCTCGTTGGTAGCCAGGTCGTTTCATGCTTTTGATGGCTTCCTGGCGGTATTCGGTGAAGTCCAAGGGCTTGGTGCCGGCGTAGAGAGTGGGCATATAAGCCTTCCACACCATTGCTGCCCAGGGGCGGGCCATCAGGATCCGGAAGAGCAAGTTTTCAACGGCGTTCGTCGCTGGCTGGCGAACGAAAGGTCCGATGAGGACAAGTCCGTTAATGAGTTTCGGATGCTCGGCGGCGACGATCACTGCCGAACCTGCAGCCATAGAGTTGCCGATAAGGACAGCGGGGCGACCCAACTCTCGAAGCAACCGTCCAATATCCTCTGCTGTGTCTACATCGCCGTAGCTGGTAAATGTGGCATCGCTGTCGCCGTGGCCCCGAAGATCGGTCGTGGCAACGGTGTAACCGGCGGCGACAAGTGCTGGGGTGAGGAAGCGGTAGGTGGAGCGTAGTTCACCCATCCCAGGAACCAGAAGAAGAAGCGGCCCTGATCCTTGGACGTCGTAGGCGATTCTCCCCTGGTTCACGCCATGCAGGTATTTTGGTGAAGATGCTTTTTTCATATGGCTAATCTACTTAGCCTTATGGCTAATTGCAATAGCTACGGAAGTCCAGTGTTGCTCGTCAGCCTCATGAAGCGTCGGCGGGGAACAGCCAAAGGCACCCAAGCGGCCAACGCTTGCCGCGCAAATGTAACGCCAAAGATTCATCATTTCGTATCTCGACATCCCAGAAGAGGTTCCTTTCCAAACACGAACGGGCCGGACTACGGAACTATGCAATGAGGCCGTTCTGGAACTACATCGGTCGAGTAACCCAGCCGACCTAGCGGTTTTGGTCTATGGACGGGCGATCCCAGATGACGACAAGTGCGGTAGCAATCGGCCCGAGAAATAGGCCAAGGAGAAACCACGTCCAGCGGCGACGCCCCTTGGTCTCGGCCAGCCCAGCTGTCACAAGCGCCAATGCTATCCACCAGCCCGCATTGCCGGTTACGTTCGAAGAGTCCACCATGTTCCATTTTCTTTTCGGGGCATTCAAATTCCATGCCATCCAGGACATCACGTCCAAGAATCATAATGGCTCTACATTCGAGCCAAAGTATTAGCTACTTTGGCTCGAACAACAACGCGGATATGGCTTCTACTTGTCGTTACCGATCTGTGCGCAATTGTCTTCCCGCAGAGCGTTCCCTAACGGTGCTGACCCTGCTAGGGAGCAGGATCTGTCGAAGCAGACTGCGATGCCGGGTGATCAAGCACCTCGGGGTACAACTCTGGCGGCAGACCAACAGTGAATCCGTCATCACGAACCCTGGTCCCGTCTACCTTGAGTACGTGCGCTTCGCTCTGGCTACCGTTCGTCAGATGAACGGTCATCCCGCTTCCAAGCTGCTCCCCGACCACCACTCTGATGTTTTGCGGGGTGATGCCTCGTTCTGCCAAAATTTCCTTTGTCTTAGCGACCATTGCATCGTCCAGGACCCCGCCGGGGAAGGGTGAAGTAACTCGGCATACCCCGTCTCTATCGGCCGCATAGACGGCAGTCACCAAATCCCTCCCGGCTTGTTCCAGGGAATCAACCGGCTTGCGTCCATCACAGGTATCTTCTGAATAGTCCCGGACCATGGAGCACCCCGTCAAGACGCCGGCGCACAACATCAAACCGGCAACGCCCAACCCTGCTGACTGGTACTTATTCGGGACTCGAATGCTCAACCGTTCAAGTTCGATCATGCAGACCATTATTGCCAACGTGGCTCCAGCCAATGGACAAGCGCTCCGTGTCGCTACGAGTGGAGGTTGACTCGCCCGGTGCGCTCCCTCATCCGTCTACTACCGTCCGAACTTGAGCATCTTGGCGAAGGTTCCTGTCCGGAACGTCAGCGCCGCAAAGTCACAAAACCAGGAATTCGGCCCAAGTGGGCCCTGCTATTGACTCTCTTACGCAACCATTCGTAAAAGAGCTTGCATCCATAAAAATTCACAAACTTTTCGACTCCCCACCGGATGCCACAGCTAAAACATGTCAGGCCGCGGCATGACCCGAGGAAGACACGTCATACGAACACTTTGGTGCGCTGCCGAGCCCAACAACAGCACTCGCATCGGATGACCCAGAGTCGTGCACCAGACTTTCACGGGTCCATGGGAACCAAGACGGCTAGTGGCATCCGGCGTATTGGACGCTAACCAGCTGAAAGAAGCAGTCTCGCTCTGGGTACTGGCCTGGCTAGTTACTGCAGACCGGTGAAGCGGTCCCACGTCGCCGAGGACTTAAGTTGTGGCGATGCCCAAGCTCCACGGGGGATACGCCAGTTCAAATGCTTGAAAAATCTGTGACCTGAACCAGATGCGCAGCCTTAAAGTCATGAGTCCTTTGTACGCGATCCATGGAGCCCCGCCATGATTTGTCAGGAAAGGAGTGGATCCGGAAATAGATAGGGTGAATGACTAACCGGGTCGAGGGAGGACTATGCAGACCAACGCAGAGTTGGTGGAGGACGAAGGCTCATCCCCCAGTACACAAGAAGAACGGTTTACCGAATTTTATCGACGAAACTATTGGCTGGTTCTGGCTTATGCCGAACGCCGGATCAACAATCACGAAACAGCGCGCGACCTCACCAGTGACACTTTTCGGGTTGCGTGGGGCAAGTTTGGGGGAACCGAACACATGGGGTTGTCCTTCCTGTATCAAACTTGCAGAAACCTCCTAGGCAACGAATACCGCCGACAGTTTCGAGTCGCGGCTCTCGAAGCGAAGCTACGGCAGGACCCCGAGCATCCTGCGGGTGAAAATCATGCGGTCCACTTGCGCGAGGCAATGTTGAAAATGCGCGGTGCGGAGCGGGAGGTTCTGTATCTGACGTATTGGGAAGAGCAAACTGCACAACAACTGGCCGAGATCCTGGGCTGCACTCCGGAAGCAGCATGGGCCAGAGTCAGTCGCGCAAGAAAATCCCTTAAGCACATCCTACGAAGCGAGGTTCACCATGCCTAAGCATTATTTTGAGGGCGACAGCGAGTTGGATTCCAGTATTCGCTACGCGAATCCCTTTCCCATCGGTGAAGTTGCGGAACTTGATGACCGGGCCATGGGTGATTTGAATTCGATCCTGGCCGATTCGTCAGGTACACGGAAGGTGGATGAACGGGCACGTCAATCTGTTGAACCAATGCAAGTTGGGCCAGCTTCCGCTCACATCGTGAAGCTCGGCGGAAAACAAAAGCACACTCGCCGGTGGGTGTTGGGAACTCTCGCGGCTGTCGCGGCCGGTGTTCTCGTCGCTGTTCCCCTAGGATCTTCGCTGAGTGGAAACGGTAAGGCAGTTGCTGCGCCATTGCCGCCAATAGAGATTAAAGCGACCTCCCTCAGTGTTCAGGAAGCCGTCGATAAGCTTGTCGCAGCGGCAAAGGCGAATCCAGATCCGGCCAACTTCAAACCAGGATATTTTGATGTTGAACTCTGGGAAGCGGGCAACGTCTTTTTCCCTCTCGCCGAGCAACATGCCGAACCAATAGTGGCTGACGGTGACATTGGCGAGCAAATCACCACCACTGAAGTGGTGAGTGATAATCGAGTTTCCATCCCGACCATGAATGAGATCAGACGGGCGGCAGATGGCTCCGGCAGTATCAAGCAAACCATCGGAGAGCCGTATTCCAGTACTGGCGAAGCTATAAAGATTCCACCGTTTGAAAAAAACATGGTTCCCGGCAGCGTGGAAACCATCGATTTCACCTCTGGAAAGATGGAAAGCATATTTCCAGGTGGTCCCAAGGACTCCCCTGAGAAGCTTTACAAGCAGATCAGCGACAATCAGCAGGCCAACAACGCGGCCGTAGGTGACGGAGCTCAAGGCTTCATCCAGACTATGGGATTCATGATGGCTGACTGGAGGTTCGATCAGAAGCAAAGCGAGGCCTTGATCCGAACGATGAAAAAAATCAGCGGCGTCGAAGTGCTGGGAACGAGCAAAGACAGGTGGGGTCGCGACGCCTTGGTCTTTGGAGTCCAGACTGCAAGTGACGGTGGCCAATATAAGACGATGGTGATGTTCGATCCGGAATCCGGCCGCGCCACTAACTACGTGGAGGAATTTCATGTAGACCGAAACCCATTAACCGACGGGGACTATGAGCACGACACAATCGTGCGCTACATCGCTGTTTCGGAGTAGAGCACGCACCCTCCGGGCACTTGTATCGGTCACATTGGTACAAGGCTGCTGGACAATGGAGCTTGTAGCTTTATGGCCGCCCATGGAAAACTGGTCGGTCAGGGTTCCGCTTACAGGCATGAAATCCCAGCGCAAAAGGCTTCTGCCTGTGACAACACTCTGCATTGATTCTGGTTTAGTTTCCTTCGATTCTGAGCGCCAAGGAACATCACACCCCAGGCGCTGGCATACTAGGTGATCCATGACACGAAGCCACCAGTGGAGTCGCCCGAACCATGCAAAGCCTCAAAGAAGCCTCTGCCGTCCTACGTCACCGGCAGTTTCGAAGCTTCTGGACCGGACGGGTCATTTCTTCACTCGGCTCGGCCGCGGCCCCCATAGCCGTTGCGTTTGCCGCACTAGAAGCAGGAGGCGGGGTCCAATGGCTGTGATTCATCCTCGCCCTCAACATCGCTCCCCAGGTGCTCTTACTTCTCGTTGGCGGCGTGCTGGGCGACAGGGTTCGCCGTGATCGAGTGATGGTCATAGCGAACGCAGTCTCCGGAATTGTTCAGGTGGCCATAGCCATCCTGATTCTGACCGGCGTAGCCGAGCTATGGATGCTGGCTACCTCCGTCTTTCTCCTGGGCGTGGCCTCGGCCTTTTTCCAACCCGCCTCCCAGGGTTCAATCGTCCAGCTCGTTCCTCCAGAGCTACGGGTGGCCGCGAATGCGGTACTACGGCTTCCCTTGAATGTCGCAAAGGTGCTCGGTCCGGCACTTGGTGGTCTGGTTGTCGCCCTGATCGGCCCGGGATGGGCACTGGCGTTCAATGCGTCCACGTTCCTGCTGTCGGTCTTTTTTCTCGCTTCGATCCGGTTGCCCCAACCGCTCAAAAGCAAGGCCTCTGCGCTTTCAGCATTCCGAACGGGCTGGAAGGAGTTCAGCGCCAGGCGTTGGTACGTCATCATGGTGGCGCAGTCCACCGTCACGGTCCTGATGTGGTTGGTGGGATTCCAGCTCTTCGGTCCGGTTGTTTCCCACTCATCCCTCGGTGGGGCCTTCGCTTGGGGAATGATCAGCGGTGGCTTTGCTTTCGGACTGGTCGGAGGCTCACTGGTCGCCGTGGCGGTTCGACCGCAGCGAGTGGGCCTCACGGTATCTCTTTGCTTGGCGACCCAGGCGCTGCCGCTGGTGGCCCTGGCTTTTATTGCCCCAATCTGGGTGATCGTCGGTGCAGCCGTCTTGGCTGGCATTGCCCTAGATATCTCGATCGTGTCCTGGTCGGCATTCTTCCAAGAACAGATTCCGGAAGGTTTGCAGTCACGCCTGTCTTCGATCAGTACGTTCGGGCAGCTTCTCCCCGTCCCGATCGGTTACGTACTGTTCGGGTTGCTCAGTGGATACTTCAGCAACAGCGTCATGGTGAGCCTCATGTCGGGGATTCTCGTCGTCGCGGCACTGCTGCCACTCCTACTGCCTTCGATCCGTCATTTGCGGCTTGGGCAGGTCGTCAATGAGTCCAGCGCTGGGGAGAATGACGATCGGCTTCCTGACTTGCTTACGAAGGGAGCCAAAGGCTAAGGATCGACTCAAGTGCACAGATTCGGCTCCTTCTTCAGCTACTACCGCCCCACTGGGGGTTCCTCCTCCGGACGAACGTGAGCGTCATAGAAGCACCAGCTGCAATCAAGTCGTCAACCGTCGCACATCAGCGCTGTGGGGATAAGAACCACCCCGACTAGTAGACTTTCACCACTCCCTGAATTTCCGGCAGGCATACCGCATCACCTGCGTCCTCTTGTCGGAACACTGATGGCCACCAGCCACAATGATGACCGCTGGTGGCCATCACTTTGATAAGGCTCGCTTTTAGGGTCTGTACCGGGGACCCCGATCACGACTCTGCTGCAGTCCATCATCCATGTCCCGGCGCGGCCGGCGGTCTCGTCCGGCGGCTTGCTTGTAAGCGCGCATCCTTCCGGTCAGGGTTGCCTTTCCTGTAGTAGGTCCCGCATCCCTTACCTTCGGTTTGACGGCGTTTCCTGATAGCGGAGATTGCTTCCTTGTATGCCCGGGATTCTTCGAACGGAGTCCTTCCGGGGCGTGATGCCTTGATCTGCCGTGAAAAGATAGGCAATGCGTTCGGCTCGGGCTTCTCCTTATGACGTTGTTCGGCGCAGCTGACCACTCAAGTAGATTTGGACAGGAATCCTAAACGTCCCTCATGAAGGAGAGCTCATACCAATACTAGAACCCTAGGAATCCCCACCAGCTCAGACAGAATTCGGACTCGCATTGCACCAAGTTCAGCTGGCCCTTCCAGTAGGCGGCGAGGACGAATGCAGGGAAATCTATATAGGCGTTCTCGGCCTTCCAGAGGTCCAGAAGCCCCCTATCAGCCAGACTCGTTAGAGACCGCTTCTTGAACGAGAATAGAGGCTGAAGGCAGGAGGGAAACCACGCCATGATCACATCCACACCAGCAGGGTTCGACCCCGGGGATTCAATCGCCCAGGACAACGAGCAGCCGGAGCAGGGACCACGTTCGGACCGGCCAGCACGCAGGACCTTCACCACCGAGTTCAAACGGGCAATCGTCCAGGAATACGACTCGGCACCGAACGGATCCAAGGGCGCGATACTGCGCCGCGAACGGCTTTATGACTCCCATATCCAAGAATGGCGGGCTGCATTTGATGCGGGCAAGCTAGAGAAGCCGGCGGCACGCCGAGGCCGGCCGAAGAACTCGGCCGAGCAGACTCAGATCGCTCAGCTGACCAAAGAGCTGGCTGCCGAACGGGCCTCACACGAGCGGACCCGCGACCAGCTAGTGTCCTCGGATGCGGCTCTTAACGTTTTGGGAAAAGGGGTCGCGTTCTTGGAATCTCTCTCGTCGAAGAACGCGTCATCACCGGCACCGAATACAAATCGTGGCAAGCAGAGACCGTAGTGGAGCTGACCCCGCATCTGGGCCTGGTCAAGGCCTGCAAGCTGGTGGGCCGCTCCCGGGCTACCCATCACCGTCAGTCCAGCCCCAAGCCGCGGATGCACGGTCCCTGGCCCAAGGCGCAGCACCCAGCGGAGCTCTCACCAGCCGAACGGGCAGAAGTTTTGACCGTGCTCAACCGCGAGGACTACGCGAGCCTTTCACCAACCCAGGTCTATGTCCGCGAACTAGATGAGGGTCGATATTGGTGCTCTCAGCGCAGCATGTATCGCATCCTGGCGGATGCAAAGATGGGTGGTGAACGCAGGCGGCAGGCGACCCACCCGCCTCGAAAAATACCCGAGCTAATGGCCACGGAACCCAATTCCGTATGGTCGTGGGATATAACGAAAATGCGTGGTCCGGCCAAGGGAATCTGGTATCACGCCTACGTGGTGCTCGATATTTTCTCCCGCTATGTCGTTGGATGGAGGGTCGAAATAATCGAGGATGGGCAGCTGTCCGCGGACCTCGTTAAGGAGATCGTCGCCGATACCGGCGGTCGTCCGCCGGGCTACCTGCACGCCGATGGTGGGGTGGCGATGACGTCCAAGGCGTTGGCATCGATGTTGGTGGANATATACCTCTGGCTACCCCGAACGATTCGCCTCGGTGAACGAGGCGAGGGCCTGGATGGAAGGATTCACCGTTTACTACAACCATGAGCACCGGCACTCGGGGATCGTTTATCACACCCCGGCGAGTGTGCATTACGGCACCGCTGGCGCGGTGCGTGAGCGACGCCAGATCACCTTGGACCGGGCGTATCACGCGCACCCAGAACGGTTTGCCCGCCGTCCAGCCGCACCGCCGTTACCGATCAAGGCGGCGATCAACGACCCGGCAAAAAGAGCCGAGACTTCGATTCATTAACGACCACCATTATGTCTCATTTGATTTGACAAGTTCCAGCCCCCCGGCACTGGCAGCCCGAGGAGGGTTATGGGTCCGAGCTGACAATCTGGAAATCCATCTGGGTGTCGAAGAAGATTTCCTTCAGCAAAAGAAGGCCCATCCCGGTATTTTTGTGGGTGATATTGATGCTTTATCTCGTCGAATCGAGAGTCACGGACACATGGTTGACTGGGACAATAATTTCCCTGGTATGCGTAGATTCTATGTTTGGGAAAACCATGGCAACCGACTTGAATTCCTGTCGCCAGAGGCCAGAATCTAGTGATCGCCTTCAGCAAGAAAAACCTCTTCGATGAACGTTGGTTTACTGACCAGGTGCTGGTTTCTAGGGGAAATCCCCAGTTTGGGATCAAACTGTATGGCGTTTATGGTCGACAGATGGGGATAGATAGAGTCGTCGACGACATGCCGGACCCAATGCCCTCCGGATCAGCGGTGCGACCCGCACGAAACATGTGGGTGACTGTTGCAGCGACCACTGTGATAAATCTAGCGATGCTGCCAGCGCATCAATTTTTAGGGTTTCTCATATTGTTCTCGGCCGGGAGCTCGGACTCGAGTGGCAGAGGGGGCCCATTTCGCAGTTGCACTTCAGATTCAGTATCCTGTGACGGCCCGGCCTACGGACTGATAATCATAGCGAGCCTCATCATGCTCGCATTGTGTTTCGTAGGTGCATTCATGGGGTACCGCTTCGGTAGATGCCGGCCGGGTCGGCACAAATTCCTCCTGTTGACCGTTCTCAGCGTTTTTGTAGCCGTCTCTGGAACCGTCATCCTCATTGGCCGAATGCTGCTCGGATGAGCTCGTGTCCCAGCGCAACATCTGCGACTCACACTCTGTGATGAATGCTAACTGAAGTAAAACCACGGACAACTGTTCCCGCAGAAGGTTCCGCTTAGGGGCGCTCGTTCCTCTAGGTTATCCTCTCGCGGAACTGACAGAATTAGCCGTTCCCCAAATGGCATTGATCAGGTCAAAGAGCATATGGGCATGTAGCTTTCAGCTACGTACGACAAGATGGTCCCATGAAACCTAGACAGGACAAGAAACCAGTTCAGTTCCCAACCGCAGGGGCTTTTCTTGCTGTGTCATTACTCCTCGGTGTTTCTCTGACCGGGTGCGCGCAAAATTCCGGATACCAGGAGTCGCTAGCAAGTGTCGCTGACAATGCACAGGGCACCTTCTCCCTTCCAAGGGGAGAAGACGCCGGGGCACCCATTCCCCTGTGGGAAACAGTTCTGATTGTTTGCCCCTACAGTGACACGAGCCTGATTCCAGAGCCGTTTGCCAAGGACGTCCAGAATCTTGATACGGCGTCGACGGATTCCTTGCAGTGGCTGCTCTTTTCTGACCAAAACAATGTCAGTCGTATTTCTGTCGAAAGATCGGCAATCGATTTTTGCCAAGGCGAATCACGCCCTATCGAGTATGAAAGCAACCGGGCCTGGAACGCAGAGAAGCATGACGGAGCATGGGTCATGACACCCACTACGGACTAGTTTTCCCTGACTAAACCAACTGCACCGCAAGACCTTCCGCTCCGGAACGTTGGCGCTACAAAGTCTCGCAACCTCGATTGCGTGCCCAGCGGCCGCGGCTGACGTCCCTCCATGGGTCCGGGTCGCCGAAGAACATGATAAGGCCAATGACTAATGGGCTGGTTCAGTTGCAGGGTTTTGACATGGGTGTGCTGCGAGCAGGCAGGACTCATTGTCACCGTGGAGTCTCCTCTCAGATCACCTGTCCGGACTACCAGGGCAAGCTCAGGGGGCATTCACTGATCCCTTGGTCGGAGAGAACCTGTCCAGGAACCTTTGTACACCCCACTCCTGCGACACACGGTTGATTACTGGGATTGATTTCCAGTCTCCCGTGATCCAGGTCATGTAGCGTCGGCGACATGAACACTTCTCCTCGGTCAGACCCCACCTTTCTTATCTGGGCGGCGACGGTCATTGCTGTGGCCATCTCGATCGCGGCAGGTTGGGTAGCACTAGGTACCGCAACCGGTGAGATCGGCCCCATGGGCGCCGATGGAGCACCCGCCGATGTCGAGTTTTGGGCGCCGATCGGTTGGACGTCGATGGCCGCGGTGCTGCCGATCACGGTCGCAGCTTGGAAATCAGCGCGTTGGGGAGCGATCGCCCTGGCTGGTGCGACTGGTGTACAGGTGATCGTGGCCACGATGGTGATCGGACGGTACGCAGATTCAGACTTCAACAGTGGCGGACTTGAGGGGCTGATCTATCTGATCCCCGTCGTCCTGGGGGTCGTTGGGGGAACCAGCTCACTGATCGCTGTGATGGTACGAAGACACCAAGCTAAAGGTTGAAGAGCCCACGAACCAGTATCGATGAGTCACCATTGGATTGGGCACCGTTTCACCCCAACTCACTGCTCCGAGGATGGTTGCGCTTACCCTATGTGTCAGGGTTGAACGGTGTCAACGTATGCGCCACCGGGGCATGACACGTATGGCTCAGTAGCACGTAGAGTCGGTAGCTGGTTATGGTTCGGCATAAGGCCAGCGGACTTGTGAAACCGATGACCGGCTTTGCCCGCTTTCGAAAATTGGCGACAACCGATGCAACCAGTAAATCCGCGCGGACTATCGCCAGCAAAATTAGCTGTCGCAGCAGCAAGGGACGGCTGCAATGATATTTTGTGCGTGGGCTTGTTGGGCAACGCGCACTACGGGCACGCTGACGTTGTCGCGCAGAAGCGCTCCAACACGCTGGCTGCGGCCAGGGCGAAGCATCCCGAACGATTCACCAGCAGTACCGACGCCAAGATCTTGGCTCTGCCTGGGCCTGCGTGGATTAACCAACCAGCTGGGGCCGTCGCAAAAGAGGCTTTCTAACTCACGCTGGCACCGTTTGGCTTGAAAAGTCCCGTGATGCTGAACATACCGGGTGAAACACACAAAGGATCACTCTCCTTCGTGTCACGACTCCCGATACCACATCCAAACGATCGATCCCGCCACCAGGCCCAGCCCGGCGCCCATGGCGAGGCCTGGAGCGCCGGCAAAGACGAGCCCTAGCCCTGCACCCATGGTGAGTCCAAGCCCAGGCAGAGATTCCATCAGGCTTCGGTTGCCTACTCGCTTTGTTTCTTCCGCACTGGTCATGAACCTGCGCCCGTATGGTGATTTGAGACAGGGTTTAGGAGAATTGTTTTCATGTCGAATCGCCGTAAATTTACCGAAGAGTTCAAGGCAGGAGCCGTTGAACTCGTCATTTCCTCGGGACGTTCCACCAA
>NZ_BAABLK010000025.1:0-62276 GCF_039544305.1 Paeniglutamicibacter antarcticus | reverse complement strand
TAGAAAACCCTGCTCATTGTCAGGTTAGATTCTATGAGCTCGACCAAACTCTGTCCATTAATAAGAATACGAACCCTAATATGACATCATTTAATATGCCAGTCTTACGTCTAGTTGGGGTATACCCGAATCTGACGCATGAAGTGACTCTTTGTCCCGGTTGGGCTGTTTCCAACGCGGTTTCTCACATTAACTTCGAAGGGGAATGCCACGAGTTTTTGAGGAAGTCTATACAGCCACGCGCTCCGGCAAGCAGTGTGCTGGGACGACAATAACCTTTCGCCACTCCTGCTGGATTGCGGTGTTCACGGCTACGACGGTGTGGCACTCTCAAACCTTTCACGCTCGTGCATCACCTAGCTGTGCAATTAAGGCGATACAAGACCTCGCGCTGGGGTTAAGCATAATCCTGTTGCATTATGTCCCAGACTTCCTGGCGAGCCGCAGGAAAATCGAAATCCCGACCAGACAACAGCGAGGTAACTCTTCCCAAAGGCCACTCAGCCAACGTTCCGTAACGAGCCGAGTAAATGCCCAACCGGTCGATATTGTACTGATTTGAATAGTCCAGCAGCGCATAGGCAAGAAGCTGATAAACATCATCCGTTTTCAACACATCCGGGCGAATACCTGTCTTGTTCTTGGGAGCAAGGTTTGTCTTAATATCAATGAGCAACCCCCCTGCTACGAGGTCAGCTTCCGCACCGATACGTTGAGCAGGGCCCGGTTCAGATAGATCGAACGTGGGGCCAAGACTAAACGGACCTGCGAGCTTCGCCAAGAGCCTGTCTTCGGCAAGATCCCTCAACGCTACTAGCTCAGCAATAGCAGCATCATCGGCTTGCTCGAGCATGACATCTACGGTGAAACTGCCGCTTTCTACCAGATCCGGAACCAGAGGGGCCAATGCGGGCCCTGCCCGGTATGCATTTACGCAGTGCGCGAGGCCCCAAGCAGCCCGAGCAGCTAACTCACGATCACCCGACTTGCTTACGACCCTCGCCAGTTCAATAACAACCTGGCGGTAGGTTTCATTGAAGCGATAAAGAAAGAGTGCCGACATCGGCGTCTCGTCAGGCTCAAGGATTAGCCGAACGATTAAATCGAAAGCGGTTCCTACGTTGCCTGCGTTTGCCCCCATAGAATCCACGATCAGGTCACCAGCATGTGCTTTGTACTCTGCCCGGAGTGGCTTCATATTGGGAAAGTTGAGACGAACATATTGGCCGATAGAAGTCTTAGGGTCTTTGACGTCTTTACTCAGACGCCCTGTTGTGTTGTACATGGTTCGACCATAGTCGGAGGGGAAGACACTAAAGCATGCATGAGTTGCATGTCTTCGTAACGAAGCAGCCGGATACTCATACCGATCTTCCACGAGAACCATTACTCTAGGGGGCTGAATGAATAGAACGACGGTCAAGCCGAGAAGTTCTCATTAAAGGTTCCAGAGGCACGTTCAGATTGAAAAAGACCTGAGACACCTTGTCGAGAATATCTCAATGCCACCAGCCCCGTCATGAATCTACTAACGGGGAACAGCTCCTCTGTCTTAGCAAAGGATCCTTAGTTGCGACATTGGCAGTTCGGATTTTTCAGGAATGATGCGCAAAACAAGAGTGGATGACATGTACGCTCAGACGGCAAAATTGTTACTCATTTCCTTACCTGGAAGGCCGCCACAAATTCCGAACTCGGGTTATCAGCGGCAATAGCCTCCGTCGCTGACCAGTTCAAATTTTCATACCGTATATATTCCGAGAAATCAGAACTCTTAGCTCAACCGCCGATAAGGGCATCTATGAAAGCACAAGCGATCTGAACGTCTCTACTAGCTCGACAAGCTCCGGATGCTCGGTAAGGTCAATGGCAACGACATCCCCGGCTACGCCCTTTCGTATAAACTGCGCATCCTGCCCTGAGAGCAGTCCCGCGGTCGGATCAATCGTCTGCCACTTCAGCCCATCGGCAGCTGACCGAGAAAAGGTTGCTACGTAAATAGGAGCAACAAAATCTTTCGGGGTCGGCGCGTTGAGGTCCTTACGGAGAACAACAATCCGGAATTCATCAACAGAAGGAGCCACAGCGAATCCTTCCCGAACGGCGGCAAGAACAGTTGATCCCAGCGCTGCCACATACAACGAGTTCCTGTCGGACTTGTTGCGCTTTTTCGTGGTCGTCTTTCCTGCTGGCGTGAGCGAAGGAGTTCGCTCGGGAATTGAATCCGCCGACCCGAACACGATGACAACCGTGGCATAACGAACGCCATCCTCGATTCCTACATCCACACACGTCGCCTCAGAGGCGTTATCCGCGAAGGCCTCTTCCAAAGTCTCAAGGACGGTTTCCGTGTCATGGTCAAGCAGGCGTTCCCAACGTTGCTGTGCCTCATGGCAATACCGGTGATATAGGTCTGTGTTTTCCGCTTCAACGCGGGAAGCTTCCTCGATCGCCATTTCAGCAGCCCGTGCCTTTGCGGCCCGTCGTTGCGAGAATTTGAACCGGCCGATCGTGGAAAGCAAGGATTTCTGAATCTCGTTCCGGATAGCAGCCTGATCAACCGGCTCAGGAAGCTGAACCTTCAGAGACGTTGCAGGGAGAAACTTCTCATGATGGAGAGTTACCAGCGACTCTTCCAAACTTTTGAGTTCCTCAATAGCATTTTGCCGGGCAGCTGCCCGCTCGGCGCGCTCAAGCTGGGCCAATGTCGGACGCTGTGTCTTCTGGACAACTGGGCTACTCCGAGGGATATTGCTGCGTGCAGACTTGCTGCTCGGTGAATTGATCCGCGATGTTTTGCTGTGTGAAGCGTTGCTGCCGCTGAATCGCACTCCCGCTATTTTCGCCGATGTGTAGGTCCTGCCGCCGCCATAAGAAACTCTTCCCTTTGAACTACCGACGCTTGTCCGCACCCCTCGACTTGAGGCGCTGATACGGATCCCCGGAGCAACCTTAAAACTGAGACGG
Organism: Paeniglutamicibacter antarcticus; assembly: GCF_039544305.1. Taxonomy (NCBI): domain Bacteria; kingdom Bacillati; phylum Actinomycetota; class Actinomycetes; order Micrococcales; family Micrococcaceae; genus Paeniglutamicibacter; species Paeniglutamicibacter antarcticus. The sequence continues at coordinate 59,309 of NZ_BAABLK010000025.1, read as the reverse complement.
GCCATCGTCGTAACTCCCCGGATTAGTAACCGAGCTCTCAGCCTACCCAAAAGCCGGCTTACATCGAGTCCCGGCATTGCCTATGGTTTGGTCAACACTAGCTATCAATTTCAACACCCACATTCTCGAAAGATATGGGATTGCAGGAACTGCGCTAAGTATTCAGCTAGGGTCTCAACCGGCAGGAACCTGTTGTTCAGGGCACTGTGAGCTCAGGATATTCCCGATGGCATCATGCTCTGCACGCGTCATCCACAACCCGTACTTGGCTTTCACCGCCGTTTGACGAGCCACGTATACACAGCGGAAGGACTTGCGCGGAGGCAACCACGTCGCAGCATCCGAATCCCCCTTCGAGGCATTGCTCGGCCCATCGACGGCGAGCAGGTTCAAGGGATCATTGGCGAACTCCAACCGCTGATCCTCGCTGAGCTGCTGGGCACCCTTTTGCCAGGCATCAGACAATGGCACCAGATGATCAATCTGCACCGCCATGCTGGTGCCCTGGCCGCGTACAAAATCAATCCTCACACCTGTAAAAGGATCATCCAGCACCCCGGAAGTGATCATGCAGCCCTGCGTCCCAGGTCGGGTGCTCAGGTTGGTCAGGTCACGGCGCAAGATATCGTTGCGGGCATCGCACCCATTGCGGTCCGGGTCCTTCCATCCTTTGCCAAAGAGCGCCCGCTCGTACCCGGTCTTTGGTGCCCTGCCCTTGACCTTGATGGTCTGAAGCTGGGTTAGCACCGCCCCCTTGCCCGGTGAAGGCGCAATGGTCTTATCGGGTACAGATGTACTGGGTCGTACCTCCGGCGCAGGCGCCTCGGAAGGGCTTTCCAATACCGGGGGTGGCGTGGACTCTGGTGGCGACGCTTTAAGGGTCGGCTCCTTGGGAGCTGGTGCTTGGGACCACGTGGTGATCGGCTCGGGTGTTGGTGCTTGGGACCAGATGCTGGGTGGTGCCGCCGCAACAGGAACTTCCACGGCACCACAAGCCGCCAAGGTCAAAACGGTGGCACTCAACAACACAGTCCTAAGCCAGACCTTTGGATTGCCTTCCATCATGCCAAATAGATCCAGTCTGAGACCTCACTAAAAGCGGGGAAGGTCATTCGCAGGCCACACCATCTCCGTCACGATCCAGTTTTGAGCTGTAGCCGGGATCCCCGCGATAGATGGGGTCAGCTCCGGCGGCACGAACCGCTGTGCAGTTCTTGTAATAAGTCGCAGACGGCGCACTTTTCTTCTTCGGCTGGGGCTTCTGCGGCGCCGGCTGCACAACCTTGGGCTTGGCTGGCGCCTTGGCCTTTGGAATAGGTTTTGGTGTTGGCTTGGCCTCAGCTTGTTGCTTGGCTTTTGCTTCCGCAGCGCTCTTCTTGGCCGCGTCTTGCTTAGCCTTGGCGTCGGCATCCTGCTTCGCCTGAGCGTCCGCAGCCTTTTTCTCAGCAGCTTCCTCGCTCGCCTTGGCCTGGTCCGCCGCTTTCTTCTCAGCAGTGGCCTTCGCCGTCTCTTCAGTTTTCTGGTGGGTCGCCTGGTCAACCCACACCAAGGCTCCGCTGTTGTCCTGGTCGCAGTAGTTATTCTGGGTACCTTGGGTCATCACCAAATGGTCAGCGTCGCATGATTGGCCCAGGAAACTGGCCAGATCAGGTGTTTCGGTTGGTGCCGCGCTCTCAGCCTCGGCAGCAACACCTGGTGTCGCGGTCGGCTCCGGAAGGCTGGATCCAAACACCAGAGTGGAAACGATAAAGAGAACGCCCGCTGCCCCGGTCAGCGCTCCAGCCCCGGCTCGATGGGGAATACGCGCCCATTTCATTCGCCCTCGGACAAGAGCCACCAATCCGATAATGAACGCAATAATGCTCAATAGGAAAACCAGCATCGGCGCCACGATCAGAAGAATAATCACTAGTACGGCGGCGAGGGCCCAGAAAAGCCAGAACTTCGGTCCCCTTCTGCGCCGAGGCAACGGATTTTGGACCCAATTAGTGCTCATGATTCCCCCCGGAAAAGAAAAGCCAACAGATGGGATGATCCTATCCCACGGTTGGAAATAGCCTGGATCGGCAGGAGACTGAATGGCCGCGAGCCCTACGGCCTATCCCTCCTTTTGCAGAGTCGGATACCAGGCACTGTGCGAAGCGCTGCCCGAACGGCAAGGGGAATAGCGGAAAGGACTATGGCCGCATTAGGGTAATCCAACGGCCCAGTCACCGCTCGATCTCAGAACTTGTTTTCGAGATAAAATCCGCACGCGGTTGGTCCTCAATCACACTGAACAGTTAGCACGGAGACAGCACCCATGGATGAACCACGATCAATCCGGGATCAAATTCGTCAGGCGATTGATCCTCGCGGAGAACACGAACTGCTCGCCAACCTTGTAAGCATCTCGGCAGAATCAGTTGACTGGCTCTCCATATTGAGCACTAGGGTTGGAGAGGAACACGCGCAGCTCCTCGGCATGAGCACTGAGTACCACCGGCTCATGGACTCTATGGAAGAGGCGCTGGAGCTTCTGGTTCCCCGCGGCTGGGCCCCATTCAGCATGGACACGAAAGCAGTTGAAGAGGCCATCTCTTTGCTGCGCAACGGGAACGAAGAGGAAGCCGATACACTGCTGGCTGGACAGTGGGACGGCGAAGGCTCCTGGAGAACGAAGCGTGTACATACCCGCGTCTCCGTCCTGGGCGCCGGTGAAGGACAGAACGATTACCACGGCATCTTCAAAGAGAGAGCGCGGCTCCTTTGGAAGGCACGGGAACATCACGAGGCCGGCAGCTATGAAGCCTCGATCCCTCTGATCCACGCTCAGATGGAAGGGATCGTCATGGATGTCGCCGGTGGAAAGAAGTTCTACACCAAGGGAACCCATAAGGCCGATCTGGTCGATCCCAGTCAGCTAGTCAGCATCGAGGCGTGCTTGGCAGCACTTCAAGCCACTTATGGCCAGAATGTCCCAGCGACCCAGACTGCAGGCAGCCTGTCACGTCATGGGATCGCCCACGGGCGCGAGCTTGCCTACGACACCCGAGTGAATTCTGCCAAAAATTGGTCCGTACTCGACGCCCTCGTTGCGTGGGCGCGGCCGATGGCCGCATTGGAAGCCCAGCGGCTCCGGGAAGAGAAAGAATCGGCCAATGCGGGCCGCACCGGCGCCGACGAGCTGGGACGCCGGATTGATGACCGCGAATTCCGCCAAACCAAGAATATGCTCCGAAAACTCCAGACCTCGGCAGCAGGCTGGCATAGACAAAAAGGCAAGTTCCGGAACGATCTGGTGGGAGGCGTCTACGCTGCCAAGGACTTCGTCAAAGTCGGGCTCCCCGAGAACCACGGAACGCGCATGGAAATATCTTCCGACGGCCAATACGCCTGGTTTTGGCGCGAGACTATTTCCGGTTGGTTCCTGGCTGCAGCCGTGGGTGTCCAGGAACGCGGGTTTGGCGAATGGCTCTATTCGGGCCCATGTCCACCACACGGATCACCCATGCAGGATAAAGAAGCTTGGGGCGATGTTTTCGATACTCCAGCTGACTGGAGATAGGCATTGTGGCCAAGTTCCGCTGCATTGAGCGAAAACACGTACAAGTATTCTCCTACTAGGCTGGGGCCGCCTTGCATGCTGGCAAAACCACGATAGATCAGATCTACCGCCGATAATGGCACGTACGACACCGGGAAATTATGATATTCAGTCTTAGCGCCAACCCCTGTATCGCTGGCCCTGGATACTGGCCGCTTTCGAGTTCCTTGTCGCTTCCAAGAAGAAGCCATATCATTGTGGTTTCACGGCGTTTTTGATGTGACTGTGTTGCCAGATTGTTGCCCAAACGCTTCCGTATGGATAGAGTGGATAGTACAAGGGAACCACCCCTCAAGGGTGATCCAACAGGTCCCACGGGAGGGATTAGGTCATGTCAGTCATTACAATGAGTACCGCCTCGTCGAGCACCGCGAAGATGGATTTCCATGAAATGGCCAACGAGCTGAACAAGGCTTTGGGTGCCACTTTGGTGACCTCTCTAGCTGGCTATACCGACCGGTCCAATGCCTATAAATGGGCCAAAGCAGGGAGCGCGGAGCCGAAGCCACAGGCTGTGACTCGCTTGCGTTTCGCACATTCGATGCTGACCTACCTGTGCGAGAACGAATCGATCCATGTGGCTCGTGCTTGGTTCATGGGAGCTAACCCGTGGCTGAACTACGACACCCCAATCGATGCGATCCGTGAGGACAACCGCAAACAGGTGGCTACTGCTGCCGAAGCTTTGGTCTTGGATTCCCACGCCGCATGAATCAAACCGTTTGCCCGGTCACCGGCTTCGCTCTCGTAGAGGGGCTGATGACCGGGTTTCGCGTTGCCAAGAAAGAATACGGCCCGGTGAGCCCACTACCCCGCGACGCCGCAGCAACCCCAAGAACCAGAGCTGCCTGGGGGCGCTTTGATGTGCCCGGGAAGACGATCTACGCCGCAGCAGACACCGCCACCGCGATCATTGAATCTCTGGCTTGGACCGCGCAGGATTACAGGCAAAGCCATGCAATGCAAAAGACCGCCTACCAGCTTGGCCTGAGCCTTGATGATTTGCTGGAACGAATCGCCAAGGAACTCGATGAGAATGGCGCCATGAAGCAGGGCGCCATTCCGGCAGGCTGGCGCCTTGACCGCCAGGTCTTCAAACTTCAGATCAGCCCACACTGGCTCGTAAATCTTTCTTCAGCTGACACTATCGCCGTAATCAACGAACGCTACCTCGAGACCCTGACGGCCCAGAATCTCACCACCGAACGGATAACCCTCTCAGACCTCACAGGCGGAACCCGAGGGCTGACCCAGTTCATCGCTGAAAAGATCGCCGACACGAAGCTCTATGATGGGTCGGTTCCAGACGGACTTCTGTACCCATCGAAACTTGGTTCCGCTGGCACAGGACAAGGTCACTGCTATGCCCTATGGCCTTCTGGCACCATCAAAATTTCCGAAGTCGACTCCACACCGATCACTATTGATACCTCAGGCATCAAACAGGCGGAGAAACTCCACGGGATCCGTATTCACTAGCACTGAGTAATTTGGAAGCCGGGGGCTGGTGAAGAATCATCCTGCTGCGTGTGAATACCGCGCGACAGCGTCTTGCGGCCAGAGTCGAGTTCATCCTCTCCTACTGACGTATCCCGGTGATCATGCCATCGTTTTGAGCGAGGCGTGATCACCTGGGATACGTCAGATCTGGTCGCCTTTATCAGCACATACGTTCCCAGTTGAAATTATCCTACGGCGCATTGGTGGCAAATTCTTATCAGTCATCTCGCACAGGGTTGCACGGTACTCCTATCTTGATAACTGCGCTATGTCAGGCATTCCTTCACACGCAGATTCAATCCAGCTAGAACCACGATTTCGTACGCCATGATCTGTGGCAGGGCTGTAATTCTTGCTCGGCTCCTCTACCTCAACATCTCAAGCCGGTGCATGGGTGTATTCAAAGAACTTGGACTTCACAGCAGGATCTTCTGACAAGACCCAGCCCTTCACACTCAACATAGATCGGTGTTGCCGAAACCAAACCCGAAGTCCATACCCGCGAGATAACGTCCATAATCATTCCTAGTCATACCTTTTATTCGGAACGTATGACTGAGGCAAATCACTCTCCTGCTCATTGTGCACAACCTAGCACCAGGGTTCATGAAGTTCGCGTGAACACCAGCAATTTACCGTGACCTCCAACTGTGAAGCATCAAAATCACCAAAGACATTTCGTCCTGTTCTCCCACAAAAGGGTGGACACATATTCCTTGTTTACCCCAAGAACTGACACTAGGTTAGGTTCAATCCCACAAGGACCAGATACATCGTTTCACGGGGTCTCACCCCAAAACCCTGGCATGGTTCTGCAGGCCTATGCCTTCCCCGATTCTGTCAAAGACGACAGACCGCTATCCGAGGTTTAGTGAGAAAATCATGAAAGTCCCTAGAAAAGTTCTGGGCGCGTTTTCTTTCGTCGCCCTCGCTGGCTTAGTTGCCAGCCCCGCCGTCGGAACCGTCACACCCTGGGCAAACCTGGTTGTGGCCTCCGAAGAACCAAGCAAGTCCCCCGACATACCAGCACCCGGAAAATTCTTTGGCTTCGAGATTGGCGATGAGGGCAAACTCGCCTCGTTCTCGAAGATCAAGGAGTATTTCCAGCTCATTGCTTCATCCTCAAATGAAGTTGACTACGAAGTCGCCGGAAAGACCACCGACGGCGACGACTACCCCATCTTGCGCTTGAGCAGTACCGAAAACCTGAAGCGGCTCGATGAAATCCTCGCGATCAACGATCGTTTGGCAGACACCAAAGCCTTGGAAAAAGAGGCCAAGAAGGCTGGTGTGAGCGTCGATGATTACGCACGGAACCTAGCGAAAACCACGGTCCCGGTCTACTACGTCGAGGCCAGCATCCACTCCACCGAGGTCGGCACCACCCAGGCACTGGTCAACGTCGTACACCGTTTGGCCACGGAGAACTCCGATGAAACCAAGAAGATCCTGTCCAACATGGTCGTTCTGGTGGTCCCCTCGGCGAATCCCGACGGCCAAAAAATGGTGGTTGATTACTTCAACGAAACCGCGGGCACCGATTACAACCGTGTCTACCCGGATTTGTACCATCGGTATGCCGGTCACGATAACAACCGCGACTGGTTCATGTTCACGCAGGAAGAATCCAGAACCCGGCTCTCCCTGGAACAAAAATACCGGCCTGTCGCCCAGCACTACATGCACCAGGCCGGACAAACCGGGCCACGGATCTGGACCCCACCATGGGATGAGCCCTTGTCTTCGGCCGTTGACCCGATTTCGGTCACCGGAAGTAATTCCATTGGTATGGAAGCCCAAAAGGATCTCACCGCCAAAGGGCTGAAGGGCGCCCAGAGCGATGATGCCTACGGCATCATGTGGAACGCGGACGTGGCTGGCTACGGCACCTTCCAAGGAGCTTCGGTGTGGCTCAGCGAAGTCGCTTCAAACCTTGATCTGGCCTATACCTATACCTCGGACAAGCTCGATGATGCTCCCCGGACCATGCGCAATCCCATGCCGTATGACTCCACCTCTTGGACGTTCAAGCAAAACGTCCAGTACCACCAGAATGCCGCCTTCAGCGGCATGAACTCCGTCGCCGAGGATGCGCAGGACTTCCTGTACAACAACATCTACCAGGTAACGCGCGAGAGCTACGACTGGGAAGCCGAAGCTTACGCCTACGTGATCCCGGCCAAGCAGCGCGATGCGTACGCGGTCTATGACATGCTCACGACCCTGGATCGGGGCAAGGTCGAAATCGATCAGGCCACGAAGAATTTCCGGGCCGGTGGGAAGAAGTATGACAAGGGTTCATACATCATCAAGACCCAGCAGCCCATCGGACGGTGGGTTGACCAGCTGCTGCGCATCGATAAGTATCCAGATAGCGCACGCAAGTGCACCGACGGATGCCCGCTGATCATGCCCTACAGCGAAACCACGGACAATCTAGGGTTGTTCTTCGGTGTCGATGTTAAGCCGATCAAGGATGAATTCGCGGTATCGGCCCAGCGGGTCCAGACGATCAGCCAAGAGTCCATCAAGATGCCACGAGCCCCGAAGAAGGGTGGGGCCTATGTGGTGGATCCCTCTTCCTACGGTCTGGGGATGGTCATTGATTCACTGCAGGATGCCGGTGTCACGACTTATCGCGCGAAATCACCGGTGAAGGTCCTGGGCAAGACATTGCCCGAAGGTGCCTTGATCGTCCCGGCTGACCGCACCTCCCGCAAGACCTTGGATAAAGCGCTCAAGGACGCAGCACTGCCCATTTACGCGCTGCAGCGCATGCCAAAGACCGATGCGATCAAGCTCAAGGACAAGACACGTATCGGTTTGATCAGGGGTGCGAACAACATGCCCGGTGGGTGGATGACGTGGATGATGGATCAGTTCGGAACCAATTACGACGTGGTTGAGGCCAAGGACTATGCCAACCTCAAGAAGAAGTTCGACACCATCGTTATGGCCCCGGGGATCTCTGCTGATCGAATCACCAAGGGCCTGGATGCTTCGAAGTATCCGGAAGAATTCGCTTGGGCCGCCGGAGTTCCCGATGGCTTGGATAAGCTCGATGAATTCGTGACCAAGGGCGGCAACCTGGTGGCGCTTGGCTCGGCTTCGGAAACGGCGGCAGGTGCCTTGGATCTCCCGGTGAAGAACATCAAGCCTTCGGACCGTGAAGCATTCAACGCACCGGGTGCACTCTTGGCCCAGCGCTACGATGTGGCTAAACCCGCAGCGTGGGGGATGCCCAAGAACTGGCCCACTTGGTACAACAACGACCCGGTGTTCAAGCTAGAGAACAACAAGGCCAGCGCCTCGAAGTATCCGGCGAAGGGTGATCTTTTGGTCAGTGGTTATGCCCGGGGAACCGAAGCAATCGCTGGCGGGACAAATATTGCCTCCTTCACCCATGGCAAGGGAAACGTCACCATCGCTGGTGGCCACATCACCTTCCGCACCTGGCCACGAGCCAGTTGGACGGTGGTGACCAACGCTCTCTATAACGGTGCAGGAACCGAGGTGAAGCGCTCGGACATGGTGAGCGGTAAATAATAGCCACGCACCACGAATAGGAATCACCTACTGAGGGTGGAGCAGATAAATAAACTATCCGCTCCACCCTCGTTTTTGCTCCCTGTGGTTGCAGAGCAACGTTGCATTTTCCCATCGATTCAAACAGTAACCACGGCTCACCCCTTATACAGAACACTATGGATGCAGTGGCGGAACCGCGGCGTTGTTCCTCGAGGCATATAGACCAAGCCAAGACTGCCAACCACCTATAGCCGCACATACATCCATCGGGACGTGCAAGCGCTAATAATGGATCTGCGCAACTGGGTCAAGGAATGAAAGGAGAGTCCCAAGCATTTGATCTGGACAAAGACCGCCGAGGAGATCCTTGAATCGTGGGGGTTACTATTGACGCGAATTAGCAGCGCGGCACATGGGGTCCGGCCAAGTGTGCCTTATTCCCTGAAGATCCGGGTGCTTTACATCGGCTCGTTATTGGTTCCACCCTGGGGATTATCCAGGGCACCGGGTCCCGCAAGCGCCCGATAAACCCCGAAACCCGTCATGATCAGTCCCAACGCCACACCCAACCACACCGGAGTAGCCAGACCCTCACCGGGTGACTTGCCCACGATGATGTAGATCCCAAAAAGTATCATGACCAAGATCCCGGTGACCACCAGGCCGACACCGCGTCTTTTGAGTATGGGCTTCTTGGGATTTCCCCCGGGTTGCTGAGTCATGACAGGCTCCATTCATCATTCATCGTTCATCGTTCATCGAGGTTCCAAGCAAAGCGCACATCGGATCCGTAAGTCGATACTACGTGTTGCCCTGATGCTGCGAAATAGCCCGTGCATCGGGCCGCTGTTCCCTCACCAGTCGTCCAAACCCCGGATGTGGGACGAACCGTCGGGGCGCAAGGCCGGACTGCACCGAGCGGGCGACGAATGAGGACACGATGGCCTTTGATCGTCAGGCTTGACTACGGCCCGGATTCACCTTGCATTTAGTCGCGTGTGGCCCGCCCTGGACTCTGCAGCACGGTGAAACCTGATCCCCTCGCTGCAATAGTGCGACTTCGCGGGAAGGGGTACCGACGGCGGCTGGGGGTGAGTCAACTTTTGAAGGGTGACTCCCACCGCCGGTCCCGTCCGTGGGGACGAAGGAATGCTAAGCGCCCTGTGGAACGCTACAGGGATCATCAAACCCGCCTCACCACAGTGCATCATCGCTAGGACATGCCGATCTTGCAGCGCGCAACTTGAAAGAACCACTCCCCCGTCACCCACCATCCTATGAAGCAAGATCAAGACCAGCACGGGTAGTTACTACCTGATTAAGACGACAGAACACGTGCTCGTCACCACGTATGTAACCGCCAATAACCACCCCAGCCGCTGCCTACCTGAAAAGCTCTACCTACTCCTTGGGGCTGGCTTCCGTTCTGGTACCGGTCAGCGGAACGTTTTTGAACGATGCCCTAGATGTTAGGCATCAAGACCTGCTCATCCCACTCGATCCAACTGATCTGGTCCAGGGGCCATCCGGCGTTTTCCTGATCGGGATTCCCCCACACCCGTGGGTGGCCTTCCTCTTGGAAAGTCCGCGGTGTCCCTCAGGATATCGCCCCTGATCCATGGCTCAGCGTTGTGTACCTTTTCGTGCGGAAAGCATTTGAGCAGATGCGCGAGGACTGGGCCATTCAAGGGCACGTGGTGCGCTAGCGAGTGTTCGATGGCGTCTGAAGTCTTGATGTAGTGATGCCTCCTGAGGTGGTGTTGCTTGTCGCTGTTCTTTGAGGTGCGGGGGCTCGGCGGCAGCGGGTCGGCTTGATGCGCGCCGCGATGTCGAGGGTGCTCCGGAAATAGGTGTGCCGTGGCAATAATTGCGCCGCATCATTGTCGGCGTCGAGAGCCTCGAGCTGCCGGATCAGCTCGCGATGTTGATCGGTGCCCGGGTGCATTTCGTGTATCCGGCCTTTGAGCTGGTTCCTGAGCTCATGGATGTGCTGTTGCCGTGCCCGAGATTCCTTCTCAGAACTCACTACTCGCACTCTCCCCCGCCCCGCTGCCGGCGATATCTACCACGGGCGTAGCTCCGGCTGCTGTACCGATGGTCCTCAACGCCGGGACGGTGTCCGTGACCGAATCCGATGCCTGGCACACTGCACCGCTTGAAGCTGCCCGGGTGTGAACTGTCCATGAAATCATGCCGTCATTTTGCGAGAGACCTGATTTTATGGACGGTTCGGGCGATTTACCGATATTGGCACATACGAAGCCTTCGTGCCGAGGTAAATCCGTCCCATGCCCCAGAACCGCCTTCTTGGAAGCTTTTAGGGGTCAACGACGAGCACGTCGGAGGTCGGGATGCTGTCGATCGTATAGCCCGGCATCGTCTCGATCACTGAACGCATGCTCACCCTTGCGTTGGTGCTGCCGATCTCCTTCTCCCCTGCAGTACCAAAAATGTAAAGGCAGGTGGGGTTCGTTCCGGCACCGAAGCGGGAGCGGGATTGGATCCCGTCGAAGCCGGCGGTGTCCATGGCCGCGGCCCAGGCGCGTGTCATCACGTAGTCATCGTTCATGGGCGCGGTGATATCTCCGGGAACAATCCCGAACGCTGATGCGGCTCCGGCGGTGAAATCCGCGGCCTTGATTCCTGGGATCTCTAGGTGGGAGATCCACCGGTCGATGATCATTGCTGCCGGGATGGTGGGCTCCCCCACGAAGGCCACACCGAGGAACTCCCGCACGGCGACTTCCTCCGAAGAAGCGGTGTTCAACGTCCCCTTCGGTGTCTGAAGGTTGAACCGCCCCACAGCGCTGGAGAAATACCACGGGCTGTGTGCGCCGTGGGCCCGGTAACGACACACGCGCGCACGGTGGTGATAGGCGGGAAATGTTGTGTAGTCCTTGGCCGGGTCAGGAAGCCGCAGCGTAGTCGAGGCCCGGCTCATGCAGCAGCATGCCAGCTGGCTGCATCATCGGTGGCGAGCCTCTGAAGATCGGCGATCCGATCACTATCACCCGAAGCCAAGACATCCAGAGCCGTGCTCTCCCCCAGCTGGGCCAGGCGGGCGGTCAACCAATAGGCGACGGTCCAGCCATCGGCGCCGGCGCCCAGCAGGATTTTCAGCAGCTTCTGGAGGCCCGGGAGCACCGCACCGTTGGCAAATTGGAATCTCGGGAACAAGATGACCCCATCTGCCGTGGTGACTCGTAGGAGGCGGTCGTTCTTGACCCGTTCGCTCACGGCCTGGCGGGAAATACCACCCAGGACTTTCCGCACGCGGTCCGTGGTGTAAAAGGCGCCGAGACGGTCGTTGATCCTGTTGGCCGCCAGAACGGCATCGGCCATCGCGTTGATGGTGGCGCGCTCGGATTCACCGGAAAAATCGGTGACTTCATTGGAGGCAACCATTTGCTCCAGTCGGCGCCCCACCCCATCAAGGACTCGCTCACGCCAGTTCTCCGCACTCGAGAGATCATCCTGCCGGTGATCAATCACATTACTCATGGTGGCCACCCCTTGTTCTCTTCTCATATCCTGTCTCTTATCTTCCTACCCAGCGTCAAGGCATGTCAAGGCACAGGGAAAGGCGTCGAAGCACTCCACCTCCACCCTGTCTGGACTCGATGGGCTGAAGACCCCCATGTCTTTCGCGGACCAAGGCCCCGGCAGGTTCTTCTCCTTGGTTCAGGCCATTCTTGATGCGGTGGACTATGAGCTGTCGAGGTCGGGCCCCGTGGAGGCCCTGAACTCGGCGCCCGGGCACTGGCCTGGTACGGGGCGTGATGCCGGGGGTGGGATGGACATGGGTGCGCCGTGGCGATGGACAAAACCGTCAAAAGTAATAATATTGATAGTAATATTATTATTACTAGGAGTGATGACGATGGCTGATTCACCAATGGACCGCGCGACGGCAGCGATCGGCGCCATGGAGTCCGTGAACGAAAAGATCACGGTCGCTGCGGTACGTTCACGTTCGGGTGTGTCGATGGAAGCGGCCCGTTTAGCCGTCGAATCCTGGCGTGCACAGCGCACCCAGCCTGTCGTGGCGGTCACGGATGCTGCGCAGCAGTCTTTCACCCGGTTGTGGGCGGTGGCGGTCTCTGAGGCCGACGCACGGCATGCCGACGCGTTGGAAGCTTCCCGGATCTCGTTGGAAGCCGCACGGGCAGAAGCGGTGGAAGCTGGCGCCCTGGTGGACGAAGAAGGTAAGCGCGTGAAAGTAGAAGCAGACCGGGCACAGAAGGCCGAAGCACGCGTGGCGGAACTCGAAGATGAGATCCGTTCTGCGCGTGAGGCCGAGGCCGTGCAGCGCACCGCTGCCGATCGGGCGCTGGAGACTGCAAGGGCCCAGACGAGCCTGGCACGCGAAGAAGTCGCGGAGTTGCGTGGACGCCTCGCGGTACTCACGGAGCAAGCTACCCGGTATTGGGACACCACACTCCCCCAGGGCCCCTCCTCGCCATCAACGAGCCCCGATGATGCTGTGGCGCAGAATCCCGGGGATTCTCCCCCGGCTTCATAGCGCCAGTCATGCTTGTTTCGGCGGTGGCAATTGATAGAGAACGCTCGGACGCACCGTCACAGCAGGAGGATAAGTCTGAACCCGCACTCAGGAGAGTATTCTTTCGCCACTGAATGACCAGTGCCACCCCTCAGTACCGGCCTGGTCCAGTACCGGCCTGTGGCCCAGGTCCTGCTATCGCCACGTGTTCTACGCTGATCCTCAAGATGGTGGGAGGCCAGGGTCGTGTGGGACCACAAGAATTCGTTGTCAGCTCGTCCACGGTGCCATCCATGGGCTCATCCACGCGCGGTAGCGGGTGTGTTGAGTGTGTGGGTGGGCGCGGTGGTCGAAGTGCAGTGTTGTGGGTGGGTGGACACGCTTGCGATCAATGTCAGGCCATCCACAACCCAACGCGCTGCTCCGTGGAGGATACCTTTGAACTCGCGGGCTACTCCCCCACCATAGGCATCACGGTGTGCAGAGCCAGGATCACAGAGCCTGCCTTCACGCAACGAGGTGGCCCTATCCACCGGGTGCGAGTACACCTGCAAGGTCTGTTAAAGAAGTACAGGACCGGTCATGACGGCTAAGGATTAACAAATCCGCCGCAACCGGTCCTGCTGATCACTCGCACCTTGAAGAGGTATCTTCAACACTAGGGCGTGAAACCTCACGTCACCTGCGTAATACCTGCTATTTCACTGAGTGCATGTGAGAGGTTCGACTCGACGCCTGATCACCAACGAACGCGACGCTCAACACCCGGTGCTGCATGCAACTCCGGGGCAGTGTTTTCGGGAGCGTTCTTTCCGGACGCTGAATCCTTGGCGTCGGAAATTTTTCGAATTCACAAACCACCCATGAGTAGCGGTCCCTATCAGTAGTCAGGGTCTGAACTGCAGGGGAACAGTGGTTGGCGCTAAGGAATCCGTTCGAGCAGCCTGGTTCAGGCGTTGCTCGTGGGTAGGTGGCGGTAAATAGGGGTTCGAGGACCAAAGCTCGCATTAGTCACGCTAAGCATCTTGTCGAGAGACGATCGTCTGCCAATACACGGCAGCAAGGAACGAAACCCTGTGCAATCCCCGTCGACAAGCCGTGACGGTAAACAACGAAGGAAAACCCCGGTCACAACAGAATCGACATACTCAAGAACAAAATTGCCGCCAGATAAAGGAAGATCAGTCACTAACGTGACTTTCCTGAGCATTGTTCCTCAACCCCCGCACCCTGGTCGACGAAGAAGCCCAACGGGTTAAAGCCGAAGCGGTCCGAGCGGACAAGGCCGAAGCCCGCGTAGTCGAGCTGGAAACAGAGATCCATTCCCTGCGTGAGGACGACGCCGCACAGCGTGCCACTGTGCAGGAGACGGTGGATGCCTCTCGGGCCGAGACGGGACGGGCACGTGAGGAAGTCGCGGAGCTTCGTGGACGCCTCGCGGTACTCACGGAGCAAGCGACCAGATATTGGGATGCTGCACTCCCCCAGGCACCAGCAGTGCCATCAACTACATCCTCCGGTGATGCTCTGCCTGAGACCCCCGAAGATCCCACACCGGCCTCGTAAGCTCATTCACGGCTACTCTGGCGTCGGCGGTAGCGGGTGCGTGGCGGTGAGGTCGTCAAACCATTGCATTTGCGCTGCATCGTTGTCGGCGTCGAGAGCAGCGAGCTGCCGGATCAGCTTACGATGTTGATCGGTGCCCAGTTCCGCTTCGTGGATCCGGCCTTTGAGCTGGTTCCTGAGCTCATGAATGTGCTGTTGCCGTGCCCGAGATTCCTTCTCAGAACTCACTACTCGCACTCTCCCCCGCCCCGTTACCGAAGACATCAATCACGGGCGTAGCGCCGGCTGCTGTACCGATGGTCCTCAGCGGATAGCTCACAAGCACGACATATTCGACCAGCTATCTTTCTAGCTAGAAAGATAGCTGTCTAGTTCGTTGATAGATTTTTCCTGGCATAATCACTAATTGCAGCTTCTATAACAGCTCTCTGGGTCACACCTTGCTCATCTGCCAGATCCACGATCGTATCCAACAAGGCAGGTGAAATCCTGGTTGAAAACTGAACGGTTACTTCCCTACGCCGTCGGGTTCGTTCCGCCTTTTCAGGAGGGCTAGTCTGCGACGGGGGCGTGGGATCGACTGGATCCCTGGACTCGTCGGCTGCTGCTCGCGGCGCCCTCTTGATCGTTTCGGGACGCTCGGGCTTATTTGTCATCGGAGAACCTTCTTTACAATCTCTTCGTATGCCGCAAGGACTGGAGAGCCCTTCCTATAATTTCCATACCATTCCCCGGTTAGACGGACCTCCGGAACAATAGCTCGATCGGGAATGAGAGGTGTGAGTAGCGCGCCTGTTTCACGAAGTTCATCAATCGCGGCCTTGGCAGGTCGACTCATGATGGTTTCCTTAACGGCTCCAACCACAATTCCGGCTTCAACAAGATCAGCTGGCACCCCCAAGCGTTTACGGTTCAAGCGGAACTTTTCGACCGTAATTCGAGCCCCTTCGTAACCATCGATACCATCACCACTCGCGGTAGCTGCGTAAATTACTGTGTCCGACGCGTTGAGAGCCGACTGAGTCAATGGCCCTCCTTGTCGATTAGGACAATCGATTACAACCAACTCAGCATTAAGACCAATGAGGGAAGCCTTGAGTCGGGTTTCCAAGTGGTCAGAGTTGTCTGCCTCTCTATTGGAAACATTTCGTGACGACGGGATGATTCTCAAAGTATCGAACCAGCCACTGGGTACAGCCAGCTCTTCGGCCCACCCCTCCGGATCGGAATCGGCAAGAATCGCACCGACGTGTAACCCTTCTTCTTTTGGTGAGACATTCAGCCATTTTGTTGCCGCCGCACGGGGATCTAGGTCGACTAGAACTACTTTGCGGCCTTGTGAGGCGGCGATGGCTGCAATTGACACCGCCGTGGTTGTCTTACTAACCCCACCGGATTCGCTATAAACCATGATTGTTTGCATCATGCACCGACCTTACTATCTATCTTTCTAGAAAGATAGCCTGCTTTCTATTTAGCTAGAGTGTAAGCTATCTATCTTTCTAGAAAGATAGATAGCTTACACTCTAGAAATCATTCTAGTGACACGGATCTTTCTCTGGCCAAGAACACGCGTCTCCTAGGTTGATTTCAAAAGCATGCTGACCTATCTCGTTAGCGCAGACGGTCAGCTGGGTCCCGGCATCCACCATGTGTGCGGGAAAAGACCGCAGGAAATATCTTTTACCGTGCCCATGTGGTCGCGGGGATAGCTCGCTGCGCCGATCATCTTGGACTGTAGTCAATCTGATGAGGCAAACTTTCCACTCTTGCACCGAAACATCAGACGGGAAGATCGCCATTTAGGAACGATTCTTCGATTATTAGTTCTAACCCGTCGGTCTATTATCGTAGTTTTATTCACATGGAAACAGTCGAGGTGCAATTCACAACCGCGGGGCAGCCTCTAAGGGTGCGGCGCCATGGGCGTGTATGGACGGTGATTGCAGAGCCAGTGCGATGGTTCGAGAGAGTGAATTGGTGGGAATCGGAACTTCGGGCACCCAGGGGTGCTTCATTCCGGATTGATATGTTGGTGTGGCAGGTCCAGGTATCCCTGGGATCAAGGAATTCAGACATGCTCACCTGGGAACTCATACACCATTCGCCCACAGGGGGATGGCGCATTCGGGAAGATGCCCATGCTGTTGCTGCCTAGGGAGAAACGGCAGACAATCTTCTGCTCGTATGGTCTTCTACGGTCACTGATCTGCTGTGGTTTGATGATCATCCGTCAAAGACTTCCCCCATTCAGATAGCTGACAATCGCCAACAGTGGATTTTCAATACTTCGCTGGCTCTTCCCGGGGTTCCGGCGGCCCTTGGGAAGCCAGCAAGGGCACCGTGGGGAGTGGCTCGAACCGGCTGTTGGACAGAACTCGTG
This sequence comes from Paeniglutamicibacter antarcticus, assembly GCF_039544305.1. Classification (NCBI taxonomy): domain Bacteria; kingdom Bacillati; phylum Actinomycetota; class Actinomycetes; order Micrococcales; family Micrococcaceae; genus Paeniglutamicibacter; species Paeniglutamicibacter antarcticus. Next base: position 42,245 of record NZ_BAABLK010000025.1, on the reverse strand, counting down.
GATACCAGCCAACTGAGGCTTGGTTAGTCAGTGGTTTGGCGCGGGGCAGTGTCCTCTTGGTGTATGTCCGTGGTGATCTCGGGTTCCCTCTCTTGGCCGTCCCCAGCTGAAGTGTCGTCGGTGACCTCCACTACGTCCTCCCAAAGGCACCCCAAATTAGTAGGGTCGGTGCCTTATCCATATAAAAGAATGGGTAAGGCACCGACCCGGCCCAAAGATACGGTGAAGCTAGGGCACAACAACCTGGGCAGGATCACCATGAAGCACAGGAGAGAGCCAAGATCCCTGTAGTCCGATGATCTGTATGGCAATGATGACCGTGGCCACCACAAGCAAAGCCACCCATGAGGGCCGCCTTCCCTCGAATCGAGGTAAACGAGAGACTAGGAGGACCGCGAAGCCACCAAACGGAATCAGAACTCCGATAATGATCGTGGCCAGCATCCACGTGGTCAGCCCACGAGAGGCACCCACTCGGTTTGTTTCGGAAATTGTCATGAAAGCCCTCCAGTTTTAGTCATCGTCGCATGCATGTTGTGCGACACATAGAGTGGGATGCCTTTCCATACGACATGAACGCGGAAGTAGTCCCATTCCTGGATCTTCGCGCTGCTGATGACATCGGTCATGCAATTGGTAACTTTGACATCATAAAGCACGCCGTAACCCTGGTCACAGATATGTTTGCCTTTGTACCCCAGAGTGCTGGTGGTGGACCAGACTCGTGAGCCGTTGTAATAGAAACGGCCGCTGTGCTGTTCTTTCCAGTTGACGTAGTACAGACCACGCTTCACTTGGGACCAGGTCTTGTAGTAGATGGTTCCCCTTGCGGCAGCCTGGGCGAGCGTCGTCCCATCTGCCGATTTCAAGGCCAACTCTGTCGGAGAGACCTTGGAAATGTCCACGACGGTTGCTTTAGAGGTCTCAAGGACTGTTTGTGTTCCGCAGGTTCCCTCGGAATCGTCCATCTCGCGAGCCTGCTCGCACAACTCGTCATCGTGTGCGATGGAAGTCTTCTTCGTGGCTTCGAGCGTCAGGGCTCCGACGTTCTTATCGACCCCTTCAAGCGTAGCTGCCTGAGCTAATCCAGTGCTGAAAAACATCAGTCCCGCCGCCAGCACTACTGTCCCTATTGCGCGCTTCATGTTTCCTCGCGTTTTTCTAATAGGGGCAGTAATCGGATCGGCTACTTATCCCCGTTAGATCGATATATTCCCACACGGCGACACTTACCACAATAGATTTTTGTGACTCATGTCACTAAGCGTTCGAGGGTCTGGAACTGGATGCAGATCCGCGCCCTTCTTCTCCAGATGTTGTTCATTATTAACGGCATACCTGGGGTGGCTTGTGAAATCGTCAAATATCCGACGATAGTAACCCCAAGATCCGGTAACCCTCATTCCACCGATACGTGGTTACGCTGCTTGGAGATGCGAAAGTGCCCCCGCACGTACAGCCGCAACGGCAGCGTGGTGATCCCCACGACGGATAGTGCGGGGATATGCCGGGTACAGGTCCCAGGATGTACCAAAGGCCAGGGTCGGCTGCGCGACGGTGGGGCGCTTGCGCCGACCCTGGCGACCAGCCGATTTCATCCACTCTTGTTCGGTCCTCCACCACCCCCAGACTTCACGCTCCAAGGTATAACGGGCTTCACGATCTGCCAGGTTCCCCGCCACACCCAAACTCACTGCAGCACGATCCAAGGCCTCATTGGTGGTGGGGATCCATCCATGGCCGGTAGCGCGGATCAATCCATGTTCTTCCAGGCGTCGTATGGTCCGAGCATCGTGCCGAGGGAGGGCCAGGACGCTTTGTTCATGAAAATATTGCTCAGTGATTCGTGCATAGATATTCCCAGCATGCAGACCTAACCCGTGTGCGGGGGAGTAGACGTCACGCTGGGCTGAGGTCGATCGCGTGGTGAGCGCAGCAAGCAGGTTAGTTCTCTTTGCGGTCCCGGCCCCTGGGGGGCGCGGGACCGCTTGTGACCGGGCAGAGTCCACTTCCCTGTGGAGAACGTCCTGGGGGTCAATCGTCCAGCGGGATCCATGGGGGCCATCTGCTGCTTGGGTGTGCTTGATCCACCCATCTGCTGCCAGGCGTAGCAGGGCGGTACGGGCTGTCTCACGTCCAATGCCAGCCAAGAGTGCCAGGCGCCTGATGTCAGCTTCCAGCTCAACGTTGAGGGCTTGGAGTGCGAGCATGCACAACACATCCAGCACACGCCTATCAGCCGGCCCACCTCCTTGGATCCAGCGTCCGACGTTGGAGTCGGCTCGGGCTTGGACCAGGCTCACGTAGTCGGCCAAGGTTTCGGCGCGCATATCGAAGGTTGGGTCTTCACCTATTTGGCGTGGGGTGACCGCGACGTGGCGTACGGCGCGTAGCCATTGCGCGCGCAAGACAGCGGTCGGGTTCCCTGGGCCCCTGGCGGGGCGTGGACGCCTGAGCTGGGAGCCGTGGGCTACTCGGATCGTGCGAGCGTGCTCCAACCCCGGGGAAGCGCCCAAGTGTGTCGCGATGTCACTGAACTGCCAGCGCGCTGCAGCGGCACCGATCAGCACACGCCAGAGCGTTGCCGAGGCATCCCCACCCGAGGGTGCACCTTCTGCCAGGGCTGCGGCGCTTACCGCCGGAAGGGCACGCTTGGCACCGGGGAGGTACACATTCCCGGTCTCATCCACCGGCAAGGTGGTCGTGGTCCGCTCTACGGTCTGTGTGGTGGTGGGGTTCGCTTGGTTGATCTTCGTGGCCACAGCGGTGAGCTGCTCAGCCGTGACCGTGGGGTGGGTGAGGCACGTGGTGTCGCCTCGAAGAACGTGTGAGGTTCCGCCGAGACGGTGGGGTGCCCCAGGGGGGCGTACACAACCGGTGGCAGGGTTCGCCAACGGGGAGGGATCAAGGGTGGGGCTGATGAGCTTCACCGATTCGGTGAAATCCGCGGCGAGCTGTTGGCTCACAGGCTCAGCCAGGGCTATCCAGAGGTGCCGGCCACCCGTGGGCCCAGATGCGCACACCACATGGGCGATGCCCTCGGCATCCAGCAGGCGGGAAAGGGCATCGGCATCTTTGGCTGCCTGGGCTTGGCTGGAGGCGTCCTTGGCATCGAAGTCGAACGCAAGCAGCCGGTACAGACCTTGGGAATCGGTGAGGTTCACGGCCCACGGTTCAGTGGGTGCGTCCTGGGTGATCGGGTGTGTACGGCTGTACAGGTTCAGTACCTCGCCACTGGCGTCGGTGACGGCCATGCGCACGCTTGGACGCGGACTGATCGCTTGGGTGAGCGCCCACGACACGAGAGAGCTCTCTGTGCGACTGGGACTGTATTCAGGTATAGTCAAGACACGAACCTCCCTTCAAGGGGTACGCAAAAGGACCGGCCCTCGCGGGCTGGCTACATATTGATCTGGTTCGGTCGCCAAACTTTCGCCAGATCATCATGAGTCTCAGGCCCACACTTCGGTGTGGGCCTCTCTTGTTAAGCCGTCTTAATAGGCAGCTCCGCTTGATTCTTGATGGCGTCTATATCGATAGTGGCCAGGTGATCGTGTAGAAGATCAGCAACGTATTGGCTGACGCTCACGCCTAAAGTGTCTGTGATCTCATCTAGCTTCACAGCATCATGGATTGGTAAACGGGCGCCAACAAGATGGCGTTCGCCCATGCTTTTTCGTTGCCGTACCGGCTTCCCTGGAAGTGCCATGCTTTCAGTCTCACTTAACTGTTACAGGTAACTCGGGAATGACTTGGTGTGTCGTCATCATTTCCCATCCAAATATTTGGCGTAGTTTGAAAGCGCTCTATCTCGCTCTTGCTTATCGAGCCTGTATATGACCCGTTGCCCATGCCGGTTTGAGGTTCCGTCTGATTCGACAATGCCTTGACCCTCAAGGTCTTGAAGGTGGCGAAAAATCGTTTGATACGTGGCTTCGAGATCCCTAGCAATCTGTCCAGATGTTGCACCCGCAGATTCTGTCGCCAGGTATCTAATGATTTCGGCCCGAACTCGATTCATCCCGAAGGCTTTCATCGCGTCGTCCGCCCACGAGGCAGGGATGGCGGATGTTTTTGCATTACGGGGCATCCTTTCATTTTGCCTCATGTGGTCATGTTGAAATGTTACACTAACATTTAATGTTAGTGTAAGTCGACTGAGTAGTGCGTATGTCCACAAACGCGAACGACGCTGAATCTCCGTAAAAACGCAGCCAAATTTTCAGTCACAATGGGCAATTCCGTCGAATTGAATATTCCCGGAGGACCACCTGCCCACTTATTTAGGAGCGAGAAGAGCGTGAGTAACTCCAAAACAACTGGCCTGCTGCTCGCTGCCGGTGCGCTCTTTATGGTTCCTGTAGTGGTCATCCTGCTCATGCTCGTAGGTGGTGGCAGTGCTGCCTCTGCCGATACTGGAAGCTGCGGGGAAGAAGCCGAAGCACCCGTCGCCGAAGCCGCAGGAAACAAGTCCATTGCTGGCTTCTCCGGGGTCCAACTGAAGAACGCGGCACAGATCATGACTGCCGCGTCCAACCTGAAAATGCCGCTCGCAGCCCAAATCCTGGGCGTGCAGACCGCTATCGGCGAATCCACCCTCAAGGTCATCGACTTCGGCGACGGAGCTGGCCCGGATTCACGCGGACTCTTCCAACAGCGCGACAACGGCGCATGGGGATCGTATGAGGACCGCATGAATCCACACACCAGCGCCACCAACTTCTTCAAAGTCCTCAAAACAGTCGAAGGGTGGGAAAAGTTGGAGCCGAGCCAAGCCATTCACCAGGTTCAACGCAATGCTGACCCGAACCACTACACCCCGTTCCGCTCCCCGGCAGTGCAGATCGTCAAGGCACTCTCGGTCGGCAACCTCGGAGAAGACCTGGATGAAAAATTCGAGGACCTCTCACCTAATGGTGATTGCCCGGATACTTCACCGGATGCCGAACAGATCGGGGACTTGGGATCAGGTGAATGGTCCAGTCCGCTTCCTGGCTTCCGCGCGATGACCAGCCCGTTCGGGCCGCGTAAGTGTCCTGCTGGTTCCTCCTGCAATTCGAACGTTTTGGACCACAAGGGCATTGATATTTCCAAGAAGGGCGGTGCCCAGGTTTTAGCTCCTGCGGACATGTTGATCACCGTGGCCGAGCAGGGCCAGGGCTGGAAGTCGGCCTACGGCACGTACATCATCGCCAAGCAGGTCGAAAAGCCTGGGCTGATCTTCGAGTTCCACCACATGGTCCACGGCTCATTGAAGGTCAAGGCCGGGGACACCGTGGCCGCTGGCACCCCACTGGGCATTGAGGGCACCACGGGTAACTCCACCGGTGTGCACCTGCATTTCCAGGTCGCCCCACCGGGCACTCCGGCCAATGCGCCGACCTACCGAACCGTTGTTGATCCGGTCCCGATCCTGAAATCCAAGGGAGTCTTCTCATGAACACCACCAACACCCCAGAAGGGTTGAAACCAGGCAGGCTCACGATGTGGCAGGTGGCCACCCTGGGCGTGTGTGCCTTGTCGCTGACGGGCTGTGGGTTGTTCTCAGCCCCTGCCGATGATGCCGCACCACCAAGTGAGTCTGTGTCTGCATCGGGCACGGCGGCTGTGGTGGAAGCACCGAAGGACGTGGCGATCAAGGTCATGAACCTTTTCGCACGGCCCAATACCCCGGAACGGCGCTGGTTCATCGACCTGCTGCCCTACCTGACCGAAGAATACGCAGATCAAGCCCAATACACCGACCCGGCACGCGTGCCCTTCAACCGGGTCTTAGCGAATCCCACCACCAGCCAAGACGAGCACAACCCTCAGATGGTCATCGTGCGCTTCGGCACCAATGACGGTCCTTGGCAGGTCGTCATGGTCCAAGACCACGACGGTGAACCGTGGCTGGTTCAAGCCATTGAACCCGATCAGCCAGTCCCCGCCTTCACCCCCTAACGATCCCTGACGACAAAAAGAGGTATTTCATATGGCTATAGACCAGTCCCTGATCCAGTCCACTCCGGTCATCAGCGCGATCATCAACGCCGATAACACCGGTGTCCTGAGTGTTGACGGAACCGAAGAACAATTCACCGCCGAGGACTCAAACGGTTTGCGCTCCCTATTGATGTCCAGGGTCTTCGAGGTCGCCATCGATCATGACCGGCCAGTGCGTGTGAGCACGATGGATGAAAGCGGATTGACCGGCCTGCGGGTCTCCCCGGACCGTCAGGTCGAAGCGGAAGACACCAACGAAGCCGAAGCACCCCGTACCCCGGAAAAAGAAACACCGGCACCGGTTGAACCCGCCCCCAAGCTAAGCGAAACTTCCGCAGCTGCACCTGTTTCTGCGCCTACCGAAGAGGCACCGCTGCCGCGCAAAGAAGCCACAGTGGAACCGGCAGTCGCAGAAGCTGTGCAGGTGCAGCCTGCCGCTGCTGTCACGCGGCGCACGCTACGGGAAGCAGAATCTTTCCTTTCCCCCCCACGGGGCCACACAACCGGCGACCCAAGGTATGCGTGGCTGGCTCTCACAGTTGGGCATCAACATCCCTCCCTCGGAGAAGGAACTGGCCGAACGAGTCGATATTGAACATGTTTCCAAGCATTGGGCCGGAACCCGCACGATCATGGTCGCCAACCGCAAGGGCGGGGCGAACAAGACTCCCACGGTGAAGAACCTGGCCGCGATCTTCGCCCTGCACGGCGGGGGAGGAGTGCTGGCATATGACGGAAACCCCGAGGTCGGAACCTTGGGGTGGCGCACCGAAAAAGGCAACCACGACTCCACCGTGCTGGACGTACTGGGAAACAGTGAACGCTTACTCTGCGCCTCAGCAGTATCCGGCGACATGGCCGGATATGTTCACCACCAAACCGAAGACCGCTTCGATGTGCTGCGCTCCGATGACAGCCTGGTCGGTACGCACGTGATGACCGGGGAAGACGTCGATACCATTCACGCGGTCGCGGCCAAGTACTACCGGCTGTTGGTGATGGATTCGGGGAACGTGGACCGTGGATCGGATTGGGCGCGGATGATCGCCCACACCAACCAGCTCGTGGTTCCCACCACAACGATGGAGGACCGCGCCGAAGCCGCCCTGCTGACTCTCAAGGCACTGCACGAACGTGATGAGCACGCAGCCAAGCTAGCCGAGGATGCGGTGGTCATCATCTCCCAGTGGCAGCCAGGGGAAAAAGCTATTGCCGAACGCATTGCTGAGGGCTTCCGGCCTTTCGTGCGCGAGGTCGTCACCGTCCCGTTTGATCCGGCATTGAAGTCCGGACGCATCGTCCACTCCGCCTTGTCCTCGGCCTCGCGTCGAGCATGGCTGCGTGCGACCGCTGCGGTGGCGCAAGGGCTGTGAACCTCATGGACCAAAGACTCAACTCTGACACCGAAGAGCACCGGGAAACCAGCCAAGAAACCAACCCTTGGCTGGAAGCGGCACGCTCCGTTCCAGCCCCGCAGGGCACTGAGGCCAAGCACCCGGTCCCCGAAACCCCGTTGGAAGAAGAACGTCGCGTGGAAGCGGAGCCAGAACCGCACCGCGCTGTATTGGTCGCAGCCCACGGTGGAGCCGGGACCACCACGTGGTCCCACATCCTCGGTGCCGTGGACGGCGGCAACATCGAGCACTGGGTATCGACACGTGAACCCGAGGATATACCGGCGGTGCTCGTCCTGCGCGCCAGCGTCGAGGGAATCAGCACCGCCAAGAGCCTCTTGGCCCTTCACGGGGTAGATGCTTTTGCCGCTGCGCTGGTTGTTCCTGCGGCACCGGGGAAACTTCCCCGACGCATCACCTCCGAACTACGAATCCTCGGTGGGGCCATCAACCTCATTCATGCCCCCTGGGTACCGGACCTGCTGCTCAAACGAGCATCCAACGCAACACCATCTGATCTTTCCCCCAAAGAACTCACCAAACTCACCACGATGCTCACCAACCAGGGCATCCACACCCAAGGAGAAACACCATGAACAACCTCAACCTCCTCACCGGACGTGCCATCAACATCTTGGCTGCCCCCAAGCCACTGCCCGGTGAAGTCACCGATGCAATCGACACCGTGAAGCTCTGGGTCCAGGGCATCGGCGGCGGCGTAGCCGTCATCGGCCTGCTGATCCTGGCAATCAGCTTGTTCTTCGCCAATAGGCACGGACAGGGCCAGGAATTCATGGGCAAGGTCGGCTGGTGGATCGCCGGAGCCGTGCTATTCGGTCTCGCTGGCGTGATTGCCCCCATCTTCCTCGGATTCTAGAAAGGTACGGTTCCCGACATGTCGGATATGAAGAACGAGCGGGTGGCTAACTCGCAATGGAAAAAAGCTACGTTGTGGGCCTCTGCTGTGGTGTTGGTTCTCGTCCTCGGCATGGCACTACTGGTCATTTTCACCGGTCCCAAGAAAGAGCCTGTCCCTGTAGCCGGCTCCCCAGCACCTTCCACCGCAGCGGCCACCACACCCCCGGCAGAAGAAGGTTGCAATGTGCCGGTGGGGGATACTTCCTCAACTCCGAAGATGCCCGAGGACCTGCGCTGGGAAGCAAAGGATGGGTGGACGTGGCCGGTTTCTGACACCTATGGACCGACACAACGTGAAGGCGAATTCGGGGTCTGCTTCGCACGCTCACCCTTGGGAGCGGCACTGATGGCCGTAACGCTCAATACTGCGTTTAGCACCTCCGACTACAAGCAGACATTGGAGATGTATGTACCTGATTCACCGGGTAGGGATTTTGCCCTAACCCAATCAGGAGGTGGGGATTCAGAGCCAATTTCGTATTCGGGTTTCATCGTTGATTCCTTCACCCCGGATAACGCCCAAGTGACAGTGATCTTCTCTACCCCCGACACGTCCACCGGGTACACCGGTCTTCCCTTGTCGTTCCGCTGGATAGATGGGGACTGGAAGCAAGAGGTCTTGGACGACGGGTCCATGTTCCGTGGCCAGCCCATTGAACCGCAACGCGGAGAATTCGTGGAATGGAAGAGCACGCCATGAGTGAGTGCTCGGTAGGAAAAGGTTTTGTACAGTGCAAGCTCGGTGAAGCTGCCGAAAATGCCTTGATCAAAATGGCCGAGGCAATGGTCGGCGGCTGGGACTCGATGATGAAGGAATTCCTGACCTCCTGGCTGAACGTCGGCCTACTGGTCGATCTGGAAGCAGGGTCCATTCAATGGCTCACCGCCCAACTGCAAGTGATCAGTATTTTCCTCACCGTGCTGGGCATCATGTTCGCCGCAATCTGGACCATGATCCACTACCGGGGAGACAAAGCGATCAAGCTGGCCCAAACCATGGCCAAGGTCGTCGTCGTCACCACACTCGGTGCCGCTGCGGTACAGGTCATCATCGTCGGTGGCGATGCCTTCTCCACCTGGATTTTGGACAGTGCCGGGATCACTACCGACGCCCGACAAATTCCCCTGACGATTGCTGCTGCTAATCCGGCCATAGCTATCTTGGGAGGCATTTTCGGAGTCATCGCCACCATCATCCAGTGGGGCATCATGCTCGTGCGCTCCGCAATACTGCCCTTGCTAATCGGGGTTTGGCCGGTCGCGGCCGCAGCGTCGATGATCGGTGGCGCTGACCAAGCGTTCTCGAAGATCACCAACTGGATCATCGCCTTTGCCCTGTATAAGCCGGTGGCGGCGATTATCTATGCCTATGCGTGGAAAACGAAGTCAGGTGATGACGGTATCGGCGGTGTCATCAACGGCCTGGTGCTCATTGCTTTGGCCGTGGTTGCCTTGCCAGCGATGATGCGGCTGATCGCTCCTGGTACTTCTGCCTTGGGTGGTGCCAGTGGCGGTGGCATGGCCATGGCCGGTGGTGCCGCGCTTCTCGGTGCCGGTGTCGCGGCTGGTGCTGCCGTGCTGTCCGGTGGCGGCACTGCCGCTGCCAGTGCGGCCGGTGGTGCGGCAAAGATGGCCGGTGGTGCCGGTGCGGCTAGCTCCGCTGGTTCCTCTGCCGGTGCTGCCGGTACTGCTGCTGGTTCCTCGGGAACCGCTGGCGGCGCAGGAGCTGCAGGCGGAATGGATGGAGGCTCTGACCCTACTGGTGGAGGTAGTGGTGGGGGAGGAACTGGCGGTTCAGGCTCAGGCGGCGGTTCTGGTGCTGCTGGAGGTTCTTCCGATGGAGCATCCTCAACGATCGGCGGGGATACAGAAGGCGGAGATAGTACTTCTGGTGGGACTGCTGGTGAAGCCATGGGAACCGAAGGTGCAGACCAAGGTACAGAATCAGCGTCTGCCCAAGGTTCTGCCCAAGGTGCTGGTGCAGCGTCCGGCGCTGTCGGCGGGGATACCGCTGGCGGACCGACTGCACCGGCCGGTTCTTCTGGCGGTGCCGCAGCCGGTGCCACGGGCAACACAGGGAGTCCTGCCAGCGCTGACACCTCGGCCACGGGGACCAGCGAACCCACAAGCTCGGACAGTGGAACTACTGATACCTCGGCTGCCGGTTCAGCTGCCGGGACTAGCTCTCCCACGGGGGCACCGGAACCGGCAGCAACCGGTGCCGGTTCCAAGAACACTTCACCCAAGGCCGCGCAGGCAAAGAACGCCGCAGCTCAGTCGATGACACAAGCCGTGGCCGATGGGGCCAAGGACGCTGATGGAAAGGACGTGATCGGCGAATGAGTAACAACGTCGCACAAGACAAGTTCGGTAACTGGCTCAAGCCCACCGCACCAGGACTCTTTGGGTTGAGTCTCGGTGCGCTGGCCGTATCAGGCACCGGAGTCGTCCTGGTCCTTCTGGCCTTGGTTCAGGAGGCATGGTTGCTGGCGCTCTCAGTCCTGCTTATCACGTTCGTGGTGGTGGTCTTCGGGATGATCCGTTTCGGGGGTACCACGATCCTGACCAAGGTCACTGACCGGTTGTCGCTGGCTAGCCGGAACCAGCGCGGGGAATCTTTCTACGTCACCGGGCCACTGTCCACGTTGCCTCGGGAAGCTGCGCAGCGGTTGCCCGGTGCACTTCTCAATGTTGACACCCTTTCCGGGGTGGATGGTTTGAATCGGGACTATTCGTTGCTGCACCACAAGACGGTCGGGAAGCTCGCTGCCGTCTTTGGTTGCACCCCCGATGGTGCCGCGATGCAGGAACAGTCCGTGGTGAACAACCAGGTGGCTCACTTTGGTTCCTGGATTTCCTCACTCAGTGTCGATGCTGGTCTTTCCGGGGCAACCATTGTGGTGGATTCGGCGTCCGAATCCTCGGCTGGTACCTGCCAAGCAGTGCGCGAGGATGTGGCACCTAACGCCCCGGCGTTCGCCAAGCAGGTCTTGGACGAAGCTGTAGGCACGCTGCCTGCTCGTTCCTCGGTGTTGAACGTGTATTCCACGCTCGTCTGGGATGCCAAGGAGCTTGGGGCCACCGATAAGGACATTTCCCCGGCGGTGGCCGAAGTTGCCTCCCGGCTTCCTCAGCAATCCCAGATGCTCACCCGTGCCGGGGCCGGGGCACCACGTCCCTTGGTCGAGGCCGAACTGGCCGAGATCGCGCACCTGGCCTACCAGCCTGCACGGGATCAGGAACTGGCCCTTGATGCGCTGACCGGGTTGCGTGCCAATCGTTCTTGGGACCAAGCCGGACCGGAGTTCTTCGATGACTCCCGAGGCCGAGTTGTCTTCCACGACGGGGTGGCTTCGATGACGTTGATGATGACGGTTCCCCCGGAATCACAAATCACCGCACGGTCCTTTGACCAGCTATTCGGACCTAACGCGAAGTTCCTGCGCAAGCGGGTCGCGATCATGTATCGCCCGGTGGACCCCGGCACAGCAGCCAAGACGGTGAACCGGTTGGTGCGCAACGCCGACTGGAAGATCAACACCCGTAAGGGCAGGTCCACCTCGTTTGATTCCAAGAACAAAGCCGTGGCCGAGAAGACCGAATTGGAATTGGCCCAAGGTGCACGCTTGTCGATGTTCTCCCTGATGGTCACGGTGACGTTTGAGGCGAACCAGGATGCCTACCGGGACGCGCTGAACCAGATCAAGTCCCTGATGGGTCAGCTGTTGATGCCCTACCGGTTTGTGGAGCACGCCGGATCGGCTGCTTTCCACACCACGCTCCCGTTCGGGGTTTTGCCGTGGACGTACAGCACCACCCCGTTGTGGCTTGAAGGAGTCCTCTCGTGAAGCCTGTGAAGCACATACGCACACCCCGTGGTTTGGCCGGGTTTGGTGGTGGACGGTGGGGCAAAATTCCCCAGCCTCCGCAGTATTATTCAACTTCGGCACAACTTCCCGGCGTCTACCCGTTCGCGGCAGGTACCTCGAGGCCGAACATCGGCGCACCCCTTGGTCGGGATATGCATGTGGGAACCGCCGTGTGTGGCGATCCGCAGACGTGGTACAGCTCGGGCCTGATTTCCTCAGCCTCCATGATGATGTTCGGCCTGAACGGCAACGGCAAGTCCTCCCTGGGCGGGAGGTTCATGTATTCGATGGCCGCACGCGGTATCGCCCCGGCAGTCTTTGACCCCATCAAGAACGAACACGGTGAAGCGGTCGCTGCCATGGGCGGCAACGTGATCCGTGTGGGACCGGACAGCACGGATAAGATCAACCTCCTTGACCTTGGTGCCCTCGGGGATGCTGCCAAGAAGATCGGCGGCATACTCGGCGATGAGATGCACCGCCAAGCCATCGGCAAGGCCGTCGATGCCGTCTCACTCGTCGTACAAATCAGCCGTGGCATTCCACTATCCGACAGCGAAGATGCTGCACTGGCAGAACTGATCCGCTCGGTCATCGCACGCAATGATCACCCGTGGATGGGGGACTTGCTCACCGCATTCATGGACCCACCCCCCGAAGTCCTCTCGGCCACCGTCTGCAAAGACGCGAACCAGTTCACCGACGAATACCGCCAACTACACCTCTCGTTGCGTGCGGTGATGTCGGGTCAGATGGGTTCGTTGGTGGGTGGGCGTGAAAGCGTGCGCCTGGAAGTGGGCAACCCTGGCGGGTTCTGCTTCGATACCTCCTCAATCCCCGAGTCCAACACCAAGCTGCTCTCGGCGGCAATGTTGGCGACCTGGAGCATCGGCTTTTCTTCCATCGATGCCCACTATGAACTCTCCCTCCACGATCCCTCGATCCATTGGGGTGGGTACTTCGCGATGCAGGATGAGTTCTGGTATCCGATGCGCGCGTGCGAGGGGATCATCGACCGCGTGGACCGCATTGGTCGTACCAACCGAGGCAAGGGCGTCTCGGAACTGAAAATCACTCACTCGCCCAAGGACTTCCTTTCCCTTCCCAATGCGAAGGATCGGGCCACGGCCAAGGGCTTCACCGAACGCTCCGGAGTGCTGGGAATCATGGCACTGAGCCGTGAAGACCTCCACGATCTGAGCGAGGTCCAGCCGTTGAATGAACGGGAAATAGATACCGTGGCTGGTTTCAATGCTCCACCGTCGTGGAAGCAGGAACGCTCCGCCGATGGCCGTCCGGTGCCACCTCCGGGGGCGGGAAAGTTCATGTTGAAGATTCCGGGGAGGATCGGCATTGCCGTGCAGATGACACTGACGGAAACAGAACGCCAGAAGCACATCACCGACGAACGCAGCGTGAGTACCAACCAGTTGATGAAAGGCCGGGTGGGCTAAATGAGTGCACCAAATCGCAAGGGAACCTCCGGGATGATGGGACAGACTGTTCTGCCGTTCGTCCTGGTGGGCATCGTCGTCCTCGTCCTCGGTGGTGGTTGGGCATCCATCCAGCTCGGTTCACGCCTCGCCGGGAACCCAGCACCACCAACCGGACTATCTGCCTTGTTGGAAGGCTTGCTGCGGGGCACCGTGAGCTGGCCGGTACAAGCCACCGTGATGGCCATCGTCCTAGTCGTCGTGTTGATTGCCCTCGGCATCGTCATTGGCCTGCTGCTCGGACGGCGCGGACTCGGTGGCAAGAAACCACGAGTGGATAAAGCTGCTCAGCATATGGGCAAGGACAAGGACATTGCCGCCTACACCCACAAAGGAGCCACCAAGACAGCACAGCGTCTCGGAGTCCACGGCTCCCCGGGTGTGTTTGTGGGCAACGTGGTGGCCACCAGCCAGCCGTTCTACCAGTCCTGGGAAGACCTGTCCCTGGATATCTGGGGGCCTCGCGTGGGTAAGTCAGCCTCCCGAGTGATCCCGGCGATCCTCGATGCACCCGGGGTCGTGGTGTCTACCTCGAATAAGCGTGACGTGGTGGATGCGACCCGTGGTGTGCGCTCGGCCAAGGGCCCGGTGTGGATCTTCGACCCACAGAAGATCGCCCAGGAAGAACCCACCTGGTGGTGGAACCCACTCTCCTACGTCACGGATGAAGAGAAAGCCGCGAAACTCACCCACCATTTTGCGGTGGCTTCACGCACCACGGGGGCTAAGTCCGATGCGTACTTCGACCCGAAGGCCGAAGACCTCATTGCTTCCCTGTTCCTAGCAGCTGCGCTGGGCAAGCTGCCGATCACCCAGGCGTATTTGTGGATCACCAGCCAGTCGTGCAAGAAGGCCATCGACCTGCTCAACGACCATGACTACGAGTTGCAAGCTGCTGGCCTGCAATCAACCATGAACCTGGCTGACAAGCAGAAGGACGGTATTTTCGGCACCGCCGAGAAGATGGTCCAATGCCTCAAATCCAAGAACACCCTGCGGTGGATTGCCCCTTCGCGTGGTGGGTCGGTCCTGGGTGACCGGCGCCCACAGTTCGACCCCGTAGCCTTCGCCGCATCCACACAAACCCTCTACGTGCTCTCCATGGAGGGCGTGGGAACAGCCGCACCTCTGACTACCGCGCTGACGGTAGCGGTGGCCGAGGCGCTGGAAGAACGAGGCGCACGCATGGGGGGCCGGCTAGAGGTTCCCGCCGTTTTTGCCCTCGATGAACTAGCCAACGTGGTCCGCTGGGCAGCACTGCCTGATTTGTTCAGCCACTATGGTTCCCGCGGAATTATCGTCATGGCGATTCTGCAGTCCTGGTCCCAAGGCGTTGAACTATGGGGTGAGCCGGGAATGCGGAAAATCTGGTCTGCCGCCAACGTCGTGGTCTACGGGGGAGGCGTGAAGGAAGATTCCTTCCTACGCACCCTCTCGGACTTGATTGGAGATTACTCCTACAACAGTGTTTCCCAGTCCCATGGGCGCGGGGGTGGCAGCAGCTCGCACCAGGAGGGCAAGGAACGAATCTTGGACGTCTCGGATTTGACGGAGATGGAACGTGGCCGCGCTGTGGTCTTTGCCTCCGGTGCCCGTGCCACGTTGGTGAAGACTCGTCCGTGGTGGAATACCCCGCATAAGGATGGGGTCAATGAATCCATCGCCATGTATGCGCCCAAGGACGTGCCAGCGGTAGCAGCTTCATCGTCGGCAGCAGAGAATCCTTGGATTACCGCAGCGAGGGAGTCCAACAATGGATAACGAAATTTTTGAGGGAAATGCAGAGGCGTCCACAGAGCCAACATCGGCCCAGGAACGTTTGGATGCCGCACAACAAGCCTTGGCTGACGCTGAACAAGCAGTGACCCGGGCACGGGAGAAAGCCGGGGAGGACCTTTCGGATTGGTTGCGTGCCGCTGCCACCGAGTCCCTGGCCCAGGCTGATCGTGACAGGAGCCAGCGAGAGATTGAGTTACAGCTGGCAGCGGCAGAAGTGGCCGCGTCCGTTGAGAAGGCTTCACCGGTTGTGGCAGAACCTGCTTCCAAGGCCGGTGAGGGGGAAGGTGCCCCTGCATCCGATCCTGGCCAGGAGGGGCCAGCGCTGATGTTTGCTACTTCGGAGCAGTTTTTGCATCACCAGCTTTTACCGCTGTATATCCGCATCATTGATTCACGCAACAACACCTGGTGTCAGCAGTGGTTTCGTCATCCCGAAGCATTGAGCCGGGTCGATGCCCTATGGAGGGCATGGGAGCATTTGCGCTTGGATGGAAAGCTCGGCTCCAGTGTGTGGTGGAAAGACCATGCTGATCCACATATGGCGGTACTACTGAGCCAGAAGGGACCTTTTCATGAGTGCGACCTTGAGAGGCATAAGGACCCTACCCCTATCCCTTGCCAGACAGCACCCGAAGGATGGTTCGTGGAGGAAGGTGGCATTCCTTTTCCTTAAAACTAGGCATCGCAGTATGTGGTGGCTTACTGGTATCGACCCCCTGGGGCGGCCGCGAGTTTACCGGCTCCAGCTCTCGGGTCACTGTGCCGTATCTGGACCCTCATCCGGAATGTTCACCGGTCGGGGCAAACGGAACAATCGACCCTCAACCTCTGCAACGGGTCAGGTCATGCGCTGTGCTGTCCGGTGACCGACCCCCTAACGGAACGCTGCGGAACGCATAACCGGACAAACCCCTTGCGGGACGTTGCGACCCGCCGGAAGGCGCGGCCAGGGTCCCGCGGACCGGGGTGTTCCAGCCCGCGGCGCGGGGTTAGTGCGCCCGCGGGTAGGTAGTGACACTACCGGGGTTCGTGATGCACAACCCCGGCGTCGTTCACCGCCTCGACGGAGGCCAGGTCATCATCCATGGGCCTGATACTGCGCACGATGTTTATAGATATCATGCCCAAATTGACCACCCCGTCATCATTGAACCCGACGTGTACGGGCCTTCGAACTAACTACCACTTAAACGCGACATAACCAACGCCAGAGGGCTGGGAGAGCACACGCTCCCGGCCCTCTGGCGTTGGTTCTAGCTCTATGCCGTTAGAAATGGCTAGACGGTGCTACGAGGACTCGCGTAGTCAAGATTCGGGACTGAGCGAGCTATTCCTCCATGCGATCGCAAATAGCCCACACATGTTGTCCACGAATTTCATTCGGGATTCACCAGGGACCGAAACCCGACGAATTACCCAGGCACCCTAATCAAGTATTTTTTTGAAATCAAAAGCCAAGTCGACTGGTACACCAACTGGCATGCTATCTAGGGTGAACTCCCTTGAGATTCTTACCGAACCGCACTTGAGGGATATTTCTACAGTTTTCTCTAAACGCTTCACCTCTTCGTAACCGAGACCAGGACATATATCGTCCATGTCCTGCTCGTACGTTCCCAGGTCATTTAGAAATTCAATCCAGCTTTCATGTGGCCCGGGCACAAAATTCATGGGAGGGAGAGCGCCCTCGAACGAACTTCGGACCTCATAGCCACTCTCACGCAAGCTTTTCGCTATGGATTCTCGGTCGGCCGTGGAATCAATTTTCAGAACTCGCTCGGGAAATGAAACGAATACATCCTCACCACGAACGGCTACTCCTGAGCACAGAAAATCAGGTTGGGTACGCTCCAATGCTGACAACTCGATCAGCAAGGAACCGACATTCGACTTCAAAAACTACTCCTTAGACATTCAGGGCGTTCTTCACGAAGGAAGGACATAGGGTGTAGCCCAGACAGTAGGTGGTAACAACACCATAGGGACGTCCATCACTCGTGTTGGTCCGGTAGTCCACTGCGGCTCGGACTGTGACCGTTTGGGCAACTTTACACTTGCGAAAGATCCATACTCCTGAGCAAGTGACCCGGTATACCGGAGTTTCGAAGCGCCACGAAGTTCCAGATTGAAAAGATTTTCTTGCAGGATATTTGGTTGTGGTTCGAGCAACTTTCCACGTGAGGTTGTGCTTGTTGACGATCTTCGTGTTGACATTGCTGCGAAGGTTTACCGTCTTGCCCGCGTTGTCCTTCCACGTGTATTGAACCGGCGCGTGCGCTGCCGCTTCGGCAACCAGGAGCGCGGTTGGATCCCCAGCATAGGGTGCATCTGCAACTGCTACTTGGTTGACTGCCGCTACAGCGCTTGGCGTCGAATTGAATTGCGTAATGCTAGTTTCCGAGACGCCGATGGTGGCAAGTTGGTCTCCGTTCACTTCATCGCCAACGCTGTAACCTAAATCGCCTACGACGGAAAACGCGTCAGGTAGTGATCCGGTCTCCAGAATTAGCATTCCATTGTCAGCGACTGGAAGATTCCCAAAAATGGATGTTGCGGCCAAGGAAATCACGGCAAGCTTCGAGAATAAGTTTGTTAACATGACCGGATCCTACAGAGAGGATTGCCTGGCTCGGCATGAACTACGCCACGGTGCTTTAATTGTTATAAATGATTTTCTTTTTAGATCTGCCAGTGGTGCTCGTTCTGACATCCCAGTTTTCTACAAGCGCTTCACGCTGGTCGTGCTTGACGGCGTGATTCTCCAAGCGCACCTCGAGATCGACGATCCGGCCTAGCATCCACACGACTTGCTCGAATCCCTTGACAGCACCCTGTAGAGGTTCCTTTCCGAACACGAACGGGCCGGACTGCGGAACTATGTAATGAGACCGTTCTGGAACTACATCGGTCGAGTAACCCGGCCGACCTAGCGGTTTTGGTCTATGGACGGGCGATCCCAGATGACGACAAGTGCGGTAGCAATCGGTCCGAGAAATAGGCCAAGGAGAAACCACGTCCAGCGGCGACGCCCCTTGGTCTCGGCCAGCCCAGCTGTCACAAGCGCCAATGCTATCCACCAGCCCGCATTGTCGGTTACGTTCGAAGAGTCCACCATGTTCCATTTTCTTTTCGGGGTATTCAAATTCCATGCCATCCAGGACATCACGTCCAAGAATCATAGTGGCTCTACATTCGAGCCAAAGTATTAGCTACTTTGGCTCGAACAACAACGTGGATATGGCTTCTACTTGTCTTTACCGATCTGTGCGCAATTGTCTTCCCGCAGAGCGTTCCCCAATTGGTGAGGCCAAAAGTCCGGGATGCACTATTGCACGGTTTCTGGCGTTGCTGACGAGAAGACCTGGACTTGAAGTTTGATCTGTGGGCGATCTACGGGCGGTCCAATGCATTGTTGGTCTTCTGCTTTTGTCGGCGTTCGGACAACTTAGTCAGTGCGTGGGTGACGACCAGCCCAAGGCCAACCGATAGAGTCCAGCGAATCAGCATGGGAATATCTGTGTATTTGTCCAATGCGATGTTTACGGCAAGGACGAAAACGATACTCGCGATGACGATCAGGTTGGGACGCATGTCATTGAGGATGTCAGTTAGATCGCGTTGGGGTCAACAAGGACCGCTCCGCAGTGGGTTCCCCCGTGGAACAGTGAACATCGCGAGTTCCGGTGTGACCGTTAGTTCAGCGTTGAAATCCACAAACACGCCGCGAAATCCATGGCGAAAACCCGCGCCGGAAATCAACGTCGGCAACCCCTGCCTTAACGGTGTTCCCGACACATGTTGATCGGATGCGCGCGGGTTTCCACCGCGGACCAAAACCCCGACCACCAAACGGAAGCCCTCGCCCGCGCCGGCGTTGATCCGGCCAACATATACCTCGACCACGCCAGCGGCGCCAAAAGCCAGCAGGCCCGAGCTCGACAAGACCCTCGCCTCGGCCAACCGGGCCGGCGACCAGCCCGTCATCACCCGCCTGGACCGGCTAGGCCGGTCGGTCCTGCACCTCGTCTCCCTCGGTGCAGACCTCCGAACGGTATCGCTTCTCCTCATGCTGCGAGATAGGCCCATTGGGGTTGCTTCGATGCCTGCTCCACTCGGCGATCACGGATGTGTCTACGCCTGCAGGCTCGTCCAGGCTGAAATTCTCCTCGTTCATCATGACGAAGCAGCGTGCCGCCGAGTTCAAGTTTCAATTCCTGGGCGTTAACCCGCTCTAGACATGGTCCGATTTGTAAATGTATTAGAATATTTACATGCCACTGGTGGATGTTCGGCAAGCTTGGAAGTTGCGGGTTTGAACGTGCTCCTTCGTGCCATCAAGCAGTTTCCGCGTCTGGCTCTTTCCGCCACGTGGAGTTCTCAGTGCGGGAAGTCGCGGCTCGCGCCGCAACGGGCAACGGTCTGGGTTGTGCCCAAACCTTATGCCCTTCAGCGTTTCACCCTAACCAGAACACAGAGAAGTGAGAAGAACATGACCAGTTTCCGCCGCCGGATCGGCGCAATCCTCGCGACCACCCTCATTGCTGTTGGGGTGACCCTCGGTGCTTCAATGCCGGCCCAAGCGAACCCGATTTATCGAGGAGGGGACCCGCTGAGCACAGGCTGCAGCAACGGGGCCTACACGCTTACCTCATGGGGACTCTACAACTCGAAGTACGGTCAGTACCAGGGAAGCGTCGAGCTGCGGTACTCACCCAAGTGCGGCACCAACTGGATCCGCGTGACGAGCAACACCCCAGGCAACCAGGTCTCCGGACAGATTCTCACGAACTACGGAGCCTACGGAAGCTACCGACAGGGATCTGGGGCAACCTTTAACAATCCCGGTACCCTCTGGTCGGCCATGGTTGAAGCGCCGGGCAACGCGTGTGTCTACGTCTCCGCCACCATCAAGGACATCCGCACCGGCCAGGTGGAAGGTCGCCTGTCCACCCAGACTGTCTGCTGAAGTCGCACCCGAATTCGGCCAAAAGGCGCGTAAGAACGGCGGGGAGAGCCCATCGAGCAGATGGGAGCTCCCCGCTGTTTCAGGCTTGGGTTTACGACAATATGGATTCCGCCTAACGGGAGCCCTGGGTGACTCAGGACAGGGAACGATCAGCAGCCAACCGGGGGCTGTTGCACGCGGCCTCTGCTGGCCGGCCGGGTGAGTTGCCCGGGTTCGCTACGAATGCCGAACGAACCAGAGTGGGTAGTATTCGTTCGATGATTTGAAAGCGGCCCCGTTACCCAGCGGCATGTACAAAATCTCCCCCTCCGCTAGGGCGTCGAATCCTGCTCGCTGGCAGAACGCTGCCGCTGCCATTTCACAGCCACCGTAGACGAGTCGCGCTGGCACAACTTGCGGAATCATCCCGAGGAGCACACTTCCAACACCTCGGCGTTCCCAATCAGGCGCGACAGCTACGGCGGTGACTCGCGCTGCTATGCCGTCGCCAGGCACTTCGATTCCTTCAATCAACATGACGCCAATGGTTTGTCCGTTCAATTCAACGCGAATACCTCCCGCGTTCGGATCCTTTGTGTACGGATGATCGAATTTGACTCGCTCATTCACAATCTTCTCGACTATCGCCGTGGAGTTTAGCCGCATGTCTGGCCCGTTCTGGCAGAAAACAGGATTCACGTCAGCAGACACGAAGGATCTTGCGGCTGCCCTTGCCTCAACGCACCAAGTTCAACTGTTCACTGAAACTGGGCAGGTCAAACGTGAAGCCGCTTGGAGCCGAAAGCTTTGACGCACTTTTAGCGGAGCGTCCCAGTCGACGTTCCCCTTTGAATAACGGCTTAAGGACTCGTTATCTCGTCTCGGCACTCGTCGTCAGGGGCTTCATGGATGCTTCAACGCGTTCCGGAATCATGGTGACTCGAGGCGTGAGATCTTCCGCAGGAAAGGAGTCGTCGATGCAAGCGCGCCAGAACTGCACGTGCTTTTCATCCAACCAATGCTTTGATTGCTCGACACCGGAACCGTCTTCACCCTGGACGCTGTACCAATACAAGAAATCGATTCCATCGATCGTCTCTGAAAAGATCGTCTCGACATACATCTGTTCTGGCTCGAGAGTTTCGCGAACTGCGTCCACGTTCGCGTTCAGAAATTGCATCCATTCATCCACGTTGCTTCGTGCTCCCTCACGGACACGGAAACGGGTCAATTCAATTCTCATTCGTCCATGATGCCGGGTTCGTCGCCATGAACTCAAAATACGTCCTAGTCAGCGTTCCTCTCCGGAACATGAGCTCCACAAAGTTCCAAACCATGATCTCGAGCCTAACAACCCCGGCTGTCGAGCCTCTTTCGGGACATTCTTGGATAATCGCGCAATGAGTATAATCTGGTTATCTTTCGGGCCTAGTCGCGGTTAGTGTCCGTCTCCAGACTGACCTATGCTCACCATATGAAAGCTCTGAGAACAGTGCCTTTGGATTACCTATTTTTCCGTATGCTTCGCGCTGGAATAGCGGTAGGTGCGTTGCTAGGCGTACTGGCTTGCCTCATACTCATTCGTTCTGAGGCGACCGCTTCATCAGTTTGGCTTTTCGTTGGAATAGCAGCCTTTATTGGTGGTATCTGCGCAGTTCCTCCAGTGATTGGCGCCACGGTTGCCATGTCAATCGATAATCGAAGACGCGCCTCCGCGTCAGGTGTTAGACAGACGTTTATTGCGGGCTTTGGTGCGCTCGTTGGTGCATTGGTACCAGCTCTGACATACCTATCGCTGGGTTTCATCGACCCAGAAACCATTATGAAAACTCTAGGGATGAGTACAGTCCTTCTTGCTGCCAGCTTCATAGCGGCACTATCCACTTTCGCCGGAATACTCTGGTTTCTGAACCGTCAGGATCAAAAAATCAAGCTCCGAGGGTAGGGAGCCAGGAAGGTTGCGCATACGGACTATCCGAATTCATGAATGCGCGAATTGGGAATCGCGGGTCTATTTCTGGACTCCGATAAGATCGACCGCGACCAGAAGCTGAATAAATAGAAACGCCGAGAATGCCAGTGCCACAAACTGGATCAGCGTGGCGTAGGCCATCGTCAGATAGTTGGTTCGAGTGCGCTTGACCTCGTAGTAGCTGCGGAACTTCATGGTTCCCCAACCAACCACGACAGCTGACGGCAACAAGCCCAAAGCAGCAATGGCCAGATTCATCGCTGGATGCAACGTGGAGAACGTGGAAACGGAGATCCCGAGTAATGCTAGCCCAGCTAATCCCCCAGGAATCAGCCATAACAAAGCTTGCACAGGCGTCATCGCCATTACTTTCATCAGCTCCGGGCCTCCCCTAAATGAATAGCTTGATTATCCACTACTCCTGAAATAGTCCCAGTGAAGGTTTCGCCTACGATGAACCTATGCGACATACATCGGGACAAAAGCTGGGAACACTATTCATTCCGCTGTTCTTGTTCGGAATACTCGCTGGCGTTGTGCTCGGAGCAATCGCCGGAGGCGCCATGAGCGTGCATTCGATCATCGAAGCCGCCAATGATCCAGAATTATGGGCGGGTTGGGGTCCATGGGGCTACGGTCTGATCCCGGTGATATACGGTATGGCCGTTGGAGGCGTGGTTGCCAGCGCCCCGGCGACGGGGGCGGTCCTAGGGCTATACATTCATTCCGGGCACGTTCCTTTGCCTTCAGTGAATCAACAAGCCATGGCTGCCTGTTGGGGAACAACAATAGCGTCCGTTATTCCTGCCGCTATCTTGGTGCTCTCAACCGACGAGGGGTACACAACAACCATCGCAATTGGGGCAGGGTTTATTCTCGTCTCATCCTGTATTACTTTCTTGATAGCTCGGAAGTACTTGCACTACTTAGCCACCCGCGATGAAACAACCCTCCGCGTGACTCGAGAATGCTCAGCGTCCCACTGAAGGTTCCTCATATGGGTCGGCGTTCGTGGTGTGGGCGGCTTTGGGGGAGCCGGCGTTGGACGTACCAGAAACAAGATCGCCGGTGGGTGGGAGAGATCGATGGCCGTGTTGGTGGGTCAGATGCGCACGTCCCGGTGTCGGAGAAGCCAGGTGGAAACAAGTAGTCCGGCGACGATCAGGGCGATACCTGTTCCCAGGATGACGCCGACTTGGCCAAGGTTCAGTCCGGCTGCGTCGGAGACCGCGACACTACCGGTAGCCAGGGTGCGTCCAACCAGGGAATAGGGCAGGACGTAGGCGAGCTTCGTATAGCCGGCCATCGGCACGACGACTCCCACGATGATTCCAACCAAGCCCAGTGCCAGCGGTGTGGCGAAGGACCGGATCAACATGGAAAGCAATGACTGCCAGGCCGCCACGGCCCCACCGGCGACCACGGCCAGGGCCGCTACCGGCACCACCAAGGCGGGCATCGCCCCTTGTAGCCCGGCAATGGTGACCCCGGCGATCCAGGTCCCGGCAACGAGCACGAACTGCATGACGATGATGAGCAGGATCAGTACGGTGGTCTTCGCAGTGACAATCCGAAACGGCGGGACGGTGGTGGTCATCAGAGCGTTCCAGTTGCTGCCCTGGTGCTCCATGCGCCATACCGCAGCCGCGAGCACCGCGATGCCCATGGACATGAAGAACAGGCTGTAGAAGACAACGACCTGGGACCATAGGCTTTCCCAGCCGGAGCCGATGCCGGATCCGGCGTTGAGTTGATAATTGAAAGTGCCGGTGAGCACGGCCACCAGGGGCACGGCGATGGCGACCAACAGGATGCGGGAGTGGTGCAATTTGAGTAGTTCGGCTTGGATCACGGCCAGCATCAGGAGTCCTTCCGGTTCAGTGCTTCGGTTGCCGCCCAGAATCCCAGGGCGAAGACGGCCAGAAATATTGCCAATCCGACCAGATCCGGGGCAGTGGCGGTCAGGGTTTGTCCGGGACCGGTCATCGCCGCCGGGGTGCTCACGGCGTAGTAGCCCCAGGGCAGCAGGTGGGCCAACGACGGGGGCATGAACAAGGAAAACAACCCGATGAACGATCCGATGACACCCAGGCCCAAGCTGATCAGTTGGTTCTCCAGCCAGGCAGAGAGACAGATGTGCAAGCCGAGCAGAGCCAAGCCCACGAGCAGCACGCAGCCGGCGTAGCCGGCCCACAAGCCGACGTCCAGCGGTTGGGTGAGTCCGGCGGCGCGGGCGATGAAGATCTGCAGGATGAACTGGAGCCCAACCAGGCCCACGAGTAGTGGGGTCAGGGCCAGGAACTTGATTCGGCACAATTCGCCGCGGCGCCGGCCGGCCATGCGGGCCAGGACCCACCCGTTTCCCTGGTGCTCGATTTCTACGACGCGGGATCCCAGGATGGCCACCAGCAACGGGGAGGTCAATGCCGTGGTCAGGGCGAGGTTGAGCATCAGCTGAAGCCACGGGGCGGCTTCGGGGTCGGTGAAGGAGGCCTGTGCGGTGGCCGTGAACAGGCTCGCGGAGGAAAACAACAATCCCGCGCCGATGACGACGAAACCTATCAGTGGAAGACGCCGACGACGTAGTTTGGCGTATTCGATCCGCACGGCGGCGGCCGGCGTCATGGTGCTCACAGCAGACCCTCTCTGCCGGTGAGTTTGATGAACACGGTCTCCAGGGATTGTTCCTCCCGCCGTACCCCTTCGATGCGGGCTCCGGCGGTGACGAGCTCGCGCACCACTTCCGGAGTCTGCGCAACGGGCACCTCGGGAATCCGTACCCTGTTGGTGCCGACCGAGGGGAGGGATCGGGTGAAGGTGTGGGCAACGATGTCGGGGTCGGCGGTATCCACGAGCAGATCCGGCAGGCTGCGATCGACCAGATCCTCTTTACTGCCTTGGAAGATGAGCCGGCCCTGCTGCAGGATGCCCAGCACCGTGGCCATGCGTTCAATCTCGGCCAGCAGATGGCTGGAGACCATGACGGTGATCCCTTCTTCGGCGGCCAGGCGGATCATTAGGTCCCGGATCTCCTCGATCCCGGCCGGGTCCAGGCCGTTGGTGGGCTCATCGAGCACCAACAGTTTCGGATCCCGTGCCAGGGCCATGGCAATTCCCAGGCGCTGTTTCATGCCCAGCGAATAATTCTGGACCTTCTTCCCCATCTGCCCTTCCATGCGCACCGAGGCCACGGCACGATCGATTTGGGCCGGTCGCAGGTCCAGCATGTGCTGGACGATGCGCATGTTCTCCCGTCCTGTCAGATGCCCGTAGGCCGCAGGAGACTCAATCAACGCCCCGATCCCTTCCAACATGTGGCGCCTGGAAGACCGGTCCATCCGACGGCCGAAGATCTCGACTTCCCCGCTGGTGGGTTCGACCAGGGACAGCAGCAGCTTCATCGTGGTGGATTTTCCGGACCCGTTGGGTCCCAGGAACCCGTAGACGCAGGCTTCGGGGATATGCAGGTCGAGGGAGTCGACAACTGTCTGGTTCTTGTATTTCTTCGTCAGTCCGGTGGTGGTGACAACCGCGGGCATCGGAGTTCCTTTCATGCCAGATTTCGTGGTGGGTTGCTTCTTCCATGACATCACGGCCGGACAGGGCCTGTAATCATGCCTAGGGATGAAGTAGGGGTAGTCCCTGGGGCGCATGGTCGGACCGTTGCCAGGGGAACGATGCACGTGGGATCTGGCTAACGGACAACACTTTCAACAGCGCGAAAGCCAGAAGCTGTAACCGTGAAGCGCTTCACCTCAAGACTGTTGCTATCCCGGTAGACCGCACGCGGCGATTTTCCAGTGTTTTGCGGATGATGAGGAAGGATGCCCCACCGAGCAAGAGGTGCACGGGGACCAGCACGATGGCAACCGGTTCGACGAAGTCAGCGCGCACGCCGGAGTCGAGCCGCCCTCGCCCGCCAATCAGGATCAGGGTCATGCAGAGCTGGACTATATGGAAGGCCATGGCGATGGCCAGCGCGCAGGGTATGGGAACGCGCCGTGCCGTCCACAGCGCGAGACCGAACAGCAGACGCTGCAGGAAATACACAACGGGGTCGTTCTCTGGCGGAACGAGTGCGATCCCACCCGGCCATCAGCGCCGGGGTCCACGTACGGCACGCGGCTCCCAGGCCAACGGCGACCCCGCAGGATCCCGGGCGCAGTGGACGTTTCGCTTACGGGCAAGCAAATCGATTTCGCGGCGCCTTTCGACGCCACCAGACTACGATGCCGTGGAGCAGCACTCCGAGCGGTCTGATGCCTCGTGGGTACTTCGTTTTTGCCGGCGTTGGGCCAACTTGATCAGGGCGAAGGTGACGAGCAGCCCGAAGCCAATCACAACAGCCCAACGAATCAACATCGGCATGTCTGTGTAAACTTCCAACGCGATATTCACGAAAAAGACGGCAAGCCCGATGAGGATTCCGGGCAGGTAACTACGCATGTAACTCAGGGTGCCAGCCCAACCGCGGCGGCACCGAATTGGCGTGCCCAGTGAGGGTTCCATTGTGGAACGCTAGGCACCAAGAGTCCTGGCGATTACCGTTCCTCGCAATAGAGCTCCACCGCTAGAACCTCCACTGGTGATTTGACGAGGAAAACACCCCTCGTACCCTCGACGTACTCAACAATCTTCCTGCTGACTTCTTCATCATTGAAGCCGTCGATTTCCACCCTCCACCTACCTCTGAACCGATTGTCTGAATCCACGAAGTTGGGGGAACAAACCCTGACGTAGAAGATGTTCCCTATCTCTTCCGAGAAGGCTCCGAGGCTTGTCTCCCTGACGGTGAGCTCGTAAACGGTGGCCCAGGTGCTTCCCTCCGCACCAAACGCGTCATTCGAAAAGATCCTCTCGCAAAGGTACTCGTCATCATCGGGATCCTCGCTCCACGATTCGTACAAAATCATCGGAGAAAGCGTTTTACGCATTGAAGTCATCCACCTACTATCGATGCAGGGTACGCAACGTGCCAGTTCCACGCGTTGTGTGTCAGGTTCCTTGTGGGCGAGCTTGATGAGCGGATTTCAGGAGCGGCAAGTACAGCGAAGGAGGCTCAACTGGGAATAAAGGGGTGAACGTTGCAAGCGATACTCGATTCCAATGTCCCACTGCCCCTTCCCGTTACGGGCATGGATATTTTCAAACCAAGGACGATCTGACCTTGAAACAACCTCTTAGCGTGAATTTCCGTACGGATCATCCTCATCAGACCCCAGTCCCTCACGCTGGGGTGCGAAGGGCCCCAGGTAAGCTCAGTAGGCATTGACTGCATTGGTTGACGTTTTCATTAACCGAAAGGCATGCTTCGCTTATTGAAACCGAGCTTGTTCGCGCCCGCCGCACCCCCGGCGCAAAAGATGTAAACATGACAACAAGATGTACATCTTTATGACCATCTAGTTGTACACTTAGGGCATGAGCACCTTCCTTGAAGTCCAGCCAACAGCCGAATTCCGCACCAGCGTCCCGGCAATTCTTCGTCGGTTCCGGACGGACCACGCGGCAGCCACACCGGTCGTATTCGGCGCCAACCGCCGCCCCGAAGCTGTGGTCATCCCCTTCGAGCTGTACTCCGAGCTCCTTCCTATCATGGAGGACCTGGAGATCGCGCGCCTCGTTCGTGAACGCCAAGAAGCCGGCCCAGCCGTACCGCTTGCTGATGTTGCCGCAAAGTTCGGCATCACCATTGATGAACCGAAAGCGTGAGCTCTCAGCTTGGTCTTGATGCCCTACCCGGCTTTGAGGACGATATGGCAGCACTCCCCACCCAAGAACTCCGAATAATGGCCGTAGGCCTGCTGGTCGAAGTTGCCAAAGGCACCCTCACTGGTCAGGGCCTGGACGACAGGGTTTCCACCGGCGATCTTAGCGACTGCTTCAAGCTCTACTTCGACACCGACACGAAACAGAAGCCTCGCTTCCGGCTCGTCTACCGAATCGAGGACGGCAAAGTCAAAGCCGTGCAAGCAGTATCAGTCGGAGAACGTAAGGGCTTAGCCGCTTATGTAGCTGCAGTCAAAAGGCTCGGACGAACCAGTAAATAGCTGACCAGATCGTGAGCACCGGGACACGAAGAAACCTCGGACCGGTAATGGTTCGAGGCTTCTTCGTCAGTGAATCGGGCACAATCTGCCTTAAGTCTTACCTACCCAGCGATCAGGGATTGAACAGGTTGGTCAACCAGGATGAGCTTCTGCGCTTCAGGCCTTTGGAGAACCACTGCGCATCACCTGAAATGGAAAATGCCACCTCAGACTCTCCCCAATAAGTCCTGAACATCTCATCCGGCTTCTGCACTTGGTAGCCCCTGGCCTTGTAGAACGCCGCCGAGTCCGCACTCGTCACACCGTAAACAGTTTTGGAACCAGCCTTCAGGGCCACGTCCTCCATCTTGCCCAACAGTTGCGCCCCCACCCGGCCGCGCCGCTTTCCCTCGGTTACCGCAACACTGTAGAGCATCACATAGTCCTTCATAGCAATGTCTCCGGAACTGGCGGGCACACCCCGTCCTAACATCTCGCTCACGTCATAAAACGGTGGTGCCGCATGAAGGGCAGCCACCAATTGGCCACCCTCCCAGACCCCCCAGAATGATCGAACCCAGGCTCGGGTGAGGGTCAATTCTCGACGGGAGAAGTGGAAATCTTGAAGGATCATCAATCTGGGCCTTAAAGAAGGCCTCCACCTCGGACCGTTCAGAATCGGATGTAACTTCCACAATTTTTGTCGTCACGACCAGAGCATACCGGGAACCCTGCCCCGTGGATTGCTGCCATATGATCTAAGCGGCTTCCCGCCGTCCGTTAGAGGTTTCTCTTCGGAACGCCAACGCCAACGCCACAAAGTATCGCAACCTCGATTGCGAGCCCAACGACCGCGGTTGTCGTCCCCCTATGTGACAGATCACCGAAGAGCGTGACAGAGCCAATGACGGATGAGCGGGTTCGGTTGCAGTGTTTTGGCATGGGTGTGCTGCGGGCATGCAGGACGCCCATGCCAACGGGCAGTCTCCTCTCAGATCAGATGTCCGGACTACCAGTTCAGGCTCCGTGGGGTATGTACTGATCCTCTGATCAGGTGAGAACCTGTTCCAAGAACCTTGGTACACCCCACTCCAGCGACACGCGGTTCAGTGCTGGGACTCATTTCCGGTCTCCTGTGATCCAGGTCATGTAGCGTCGGCGACATGAACCCTTCTCCTCGGCCAGTCCCCACCTTCCTTACCTGGGCGGCGACATTCGTTGCGGTGGCCATCTCAGTCGCGGCAGGTTGGATAGCCCTCGGTACCGCAACCGGTGAGATCGGCCCCTTGGACGCCGATGGAGCACCCACCGATGTCGAGTTCTGGACGCCGATCGGCTGGACAGCTATGGCGGCCGTGCTGCCGATCACGGTCGCAGCCTGGAAATCAGCACGGTGGGGAGCGATCGCCCTTGCCGGTGCGACTGGTGTGCAGGTCATCGTGGCCACGGTGGTGATCGGACAGTACGCAGCTTCGGACTTCAACAGTGGCGGACTTGAGGGGCTGATCTTTCTGGTCCCCATCGCTTTGGGGGTCATTGGGGCAACCAGCTCACTGATCGCTGTAATGGTACACCGACACCACGCTAAAAGTTGAGGAGCCGGCATGACTTCCAAAAAAATGGAAACAAATTTTATATTATATTTTTGTAGCATGCTTTGTAGTGTCGGTATCCACCTTAATGCTGGTACTTCTAGTCATAGGTGAGGATTCGTTCCCGGAACAAGTTGTGACTTTCCTGTATGCGTCCAGCGCGACCGGATTCATTTTGACCGCCGGGTGGTGGTGGCTCAAGGATTTCGAAATAACACTTTTGCCATTGGACGAAGACGATACTGACCAAAAATAGCTACCGATCTGCGGATAGTGACTGCCCAAAGACAGAACTTGGCGCCGAACGGTGTTCTGGCGACTCGTTCGGTCGCAGGCAAGGCAGCCCATTGTCCGCAGAGCGTTCCCCTGCGAAACAGTGTGTACCGAGAGTCATTGCTTTTGGGGTTGCGACATTTAGCGTTGAAAGCCACAACACCGGGCCGTCTTCATGGGAATACCTCTTTCAGATCGGCGAATCAGGAAGCCGCGCGATAGGTCGTACTTGCACGTCCCTAGACTTGTTGAATGACTGACTCACGCGTTCAACAGGCCTACGCTGCGAGGGCATCCGAGTACACGGCCACTCTTGGGGCAATCGATGACACGCATGAGCTTGATCGGAGCCGCATAGAACGGTGGGCTGAAAAGATTAGCGGCCGTATCATTGACGCCGGATGCGGACCCGGGCATTGGACGGACTTTCTTCACAAACGGGGTGCCGACATCTCAGGCATTGACCTCGTCCCCGAATTCATTGAAAGCGCCCGATTTCGCTTCCCCGATGTATCGTTCCAGGTCTCCACGCTCCGCTCCCTCGACGCAGCCGATGGAAGTCTGAATGGAGTGCTTGCCTGGTATTCACTGATTCATCTGCCACCGGCAGAACTACCGCCAGTTCTGACCGAGCTCGCGCGAGTTCTCTCGCCAGAAGGGGATCTGCTCGTTGGCTTTTTCGAGGGAGAACCCGCGGAACCGCTTGACCACGCGATTACCACGGCCTACTACTGGTCTGTTGAACAGATGAGTAGCCTGCTGCATGACGCCGGGTTCGAGGTGATTGAAGTTGAAAAGCGCCATGATCCCGGCATCCGGCCCCACGCAGCAATTTGCGCAATTATTCGGTAGACGTTCCCAAGCGGACACGCATATGTTGGCCTCAACGCAGCAACTGCAAGTCATTGATAACCGATCTAGTGACAGACGCTAACGTTAGATTTTCACTTTTTCACAAGCCACCCAGTAAGGGGTGGTCTACCGGATATCCGGTAGACCACCCCTTTTCGTTTCGCCGGGTCTTTCTATCGTGTGGGGCCGTCTTGGCTTCGCTCCCGACCTGCACCTGCCCCCGCGCGGGCTTTACGAGCTTTGGGGGTCTTGGTGGGAGCTTGGACAGCTGCCCGTGGCGGTGTGGCTTGGCCTCGGGCAGCAGCAACCCGGCCCTTAATCTGGGCATCGGTTCCCGTGCCTTGCAAGGACGCTTCAAACGCTGCGTAATGCTCTGCGGAGCCGTATGCCGGGACAGTTGCCTGTTCAGCCTCCGAGGTCTTTACCGACGCACTGGGGGTCTGGGTGTTGGGGTCTTTGAGAACCTTGTCTTCGATGTCTTGACCCATGGGTCCGATCCGGGCGAAAAGTTCCTTCTCCGCCTTTTCATAACGTGCTTCAAGACCGGTATTTCCCTTCTCCACAAACCCGCCTTCGGCCAAGGTTTTGGACTCGTGCCAATCCCGGGCCGCTGACAGAAACTCGGCATCGGCAAAATGTGAATCCCGGGTGCCGGTGTAGTTGGCTCCGATTTCCTTTTTGAGTTCTTCGATGCTGGGTCCGTTAATTCCGTTGTGCTCAATCAGGTGCAGGCGCTCGGCCACGGCCCGATCTGCCTGCGGCTCGGCTTCTGTACCCAACGAGGCTTGGGAGTGCTGTAGTGCGCTCACCAGATCATCGTTGGCCAAGTATTCGCGGGGCACCTGGTGTCGAGCCATTTCCTGGTGCAGATCAACGGCTCTACGGTTGATTTCCTCTGCTTGGGCGGCGGCGACAAGGGCCATTGCTTCGGCATGTTCCTTGGCGGCTTTTGCGGCTGCTTCCAGACGTTGCTGAACGGCAATATGATCTTGCAGATATTCACCATCACCTTGCAGATCAGAAGTGTCGATCCCGTACCTGTTCTTCACTTCTACTTTGATTTTCTCGGACGCGGCTTGTGCTGCCGGGTCATAGTCCTTCCATGCCTCTGCCAAAGTGTGCGCCCGGGTGATCTGTTCGGGTTGCGCACCTTCCCACCATTCATCCCGTGTTGCGGGAACAAGGACAGAATGCATGAGTGCCCGGTCAGCGGCGATGCTGCGCTGCGCTTCAACGGCTGCCTGTTCACTACGCTGCTCAGCATTGCGCAACAGTTGCTGGCGAACACGAGCCAGTTGCTCGGCCAACTGTGAACCAGCAACCAGGGATTGGCGCATCATTCCTTCTAGAACGTCTTCGACTTCTTCACTCATGACACTCACTTGCTCCTTCATCGGTGGTGCTGGATTGTTAGCGTCCGTAGTCTTGCTCTGGCCCGGTTTTGGTCGGCTGGTAAGTTCGTGCCGGTTCGGCAATGGACGGGGCAACACTGCCTTGTCTTACGACACCTACCGGCATCGGGGAACCACGGCGCGCTATGCGTACCGCTTCGGGCAGATCCTTTTCATCAATACGCCCTGGTGCAGGTGCAATCGGAGCCTTGATGTTCGTGTTGAACGGCTCGGGCATTGCAGCAATAAACGGTCCCAAGTCATTGACCAGTACGTTTTTGAGGTTCCTGGCGTTACGTAAACGCTGCGAGTCTTGGTGCATGTCGTAGATTGCACGCGAGGTACGCATCAACTGGACCAGCAACGCCGATTGTGCGGCGGTCTTGCTGTTGGAACCAGCGGCCAACATGAGCATGGTGGACCCGGACAAAGAAGGTAAGGGAACCGGCTTAGAGTGCTGACGGAAATCACGTAGCTGGGCTGTTTGAGCCAGGGCGGCGGCGGTCTCTGCCAACGGTCCACCATTAGGTTCAAGCTGTAGTGACCATGCGGCGAACACTCCGGAAGTTTCCCGGGCAACCTTCGCCCAGGAAGCATGATCATCAACCGGCAAGGTGCTGAGGCGAGTTGCTATTTCCTTGGCATCGGCAGTGTGGACTAGCCACTGATGCTCGGGTGGATATTGAGACTTCACTGAACTTTGGTGTGGCTTGGCTTGGCGTTTGTTTCTGGCCGCTGCATTCCATTCCGCGACCGCATCCAACGAACCTTGGGCCGTGTCCGGCCACTTGGTACGCATCTGTCCCAAGCCAAGATCGCGAGCAAGTTTCCCGCCTCCAAACCACACCGGACGCGCACCTTGTGCGGGGCGCTGGGCCACCGAATAACCGATCACAACATCGGTCGTATCTTTGGCATATCGAGGACGCATCAGCAGTCCCATATCGCGACCTTGGCGAACAAACTCTGCTTCTGTGGGAGCGGCAGTTGAGGCGGCGCGAACCTTGCGTTCCAACACGGTTCGGTTCATTTCACGACCCTCACGCACCGCAACTTCTTTCTCACCCCGACTGTATCCACGGGAGGCATGAACACTGGAAAGTTCCTCAAGTCCATACTTCTTTTCCAGACCACGGCAATACTTTTGCGCGTTCTTGCGATCATCATGAACGGAAGCTTTTGTGCCGTCCTCACGGACCAAGGACACCGCCAGGTGAATGTGGTGGTTGCCCTTAACGCTGGTGCCATGATCAATGGCGATCCATCGACACGGGGCCTTGCCGTTTACTTCGGAGAAGCCCATCTGATCAATGAAATCATTGGCGATGTCACCCCACTCTTGGTCGGTGACATGACGTTCCCCGGCACTCAAAGACAACGAGCAATGCCACACATCTCCCTTGAGCAATTGGGCTTTGCCGTCCGGACCTTTGGGAGCATCTTTGCGCTGGTCACGATACATAATATCGACCCCTAATTTGCGGTGTGGTTCATCCAAAAAAGCGGCAATTCTATCGGCATCATTTTGGTCCAAGATACCGTCATCAAACCACGCCATGATTGACGCGCTCCCCGCCACCAAATGGGGGTCAACGTGAACGTTGGCGGTCTTATCCGCATCCACTGATACGAGGTAGGAAACAAGACCTTGCATCCGGCCACCACGGGTAACGTTAGGGATCACCAGTTGATCCTGTTCACGGTGTCGCTAATGCGAAAAGAGAGTGCCTTGACGTAGGCCAATGTTGCTGCCGCTTCGGCAGGAAAATCATCACCCGAGTTGGCGTGCTTAGCCATCTGGTTAACGTTGTTCGCGACATTGGCTAATAGGCGAGTGATGGTGAACAGTTCCACCAAACCTTGCTTGCGTTCAGTGGGGGTCTGCGGTGCATCAAGACTCAGCGCTGACTCAACCAACAAACGCGGAATCGTCACGCCCTGCTTCTCGGCCAACTGCAACAGCAGGGCCTCTTCTTCCGGCGACACTTTCACCTTGTGTTCGTGTTGCCGTCCACCCTCAACGTTGGCACGCCGACGACGAGAAAACAGCCGACCAGCGGGAGTCTGCTCACTCATCGTTTCGTCCTGTCCTTAGCCCAGCGCAGCGACCCCGAAACCTCGGGGACCACACCACCAGTGTGCCGGACAAAAAGCGCAGCGTCTAGTCCGACAAGCCAGTTAGGGGACCTAACTGTATAGCTTGCTGCGCTTCACCTACGTTTTCGCTGTTTCTGGCGGTTTGGCACGGGGCTGGGTTAAGCTGGTGCCATGGACACCATTCAGAGCACCCAGCAGCAGGCACGCGAACTACTGAACTCGCGCATCGAGTCAGTCACCGATCTGGTCAAGGCACGACAGCTCGTCACCGAGCTGGAAACCAAACTGGTCGAGGCAAAGAAGGAAGACAAGAAGGCTTACGCGCGCGCTACTAAAGACGGATGGAGCGCTGACGAACTTAAGAAGCTCGGGCTTGAACAGGGCACAGTCTCGCGTCGTAAACCGGCAGCAAAAAAGCCGACTGATAGCCAGTCGGCTTCCGCTTCCGACGCATAGCGTCATTGGCAGGTAAATAAGTTCTTTGGACTGTGTCGGTGGTGCTTCCCCGCGACCACATGGGCACGGCAAAAGATATTTCCTTCGGTCTTTTCCCGCACACATATGGACGCCGGGACCCAACTGACCGCCTGCACACAACGCCCAGGTCACCACTGCCCCGAAAGGTCACCACGGGTGACCGGGCGATGTGCACAGCCTCGGTTATAAAGCTGGTCAGGGAAAGATCAAAGCTGCGTACTTAGCGATCCATTCCGTCACGTTCCGCACTGGTGGTTGTGGTGTAAGTATGACTCGGTGAAGCCTGCGTCGCAGGTGTCGTGAGGTCCGCGCCAATGGGCACCGGATTGTTCGCACGTTGGAGCTTTCGCGCTGCTGCCATGTCGGTATCAAAGCTGGGTTGTGGGTTTTCTTCGCCGAGCATCACTCGGTTGATCCTCTCCACATCCCACTGCGCACTTTGTAAGGCATCAGCGTGCTTGAACGGGGTCTTCAAAGCGGTTTCAGCATCACGGTATTCTTGCCGGGTATTTTCAATATCCCGCTCCAATTTCTCTGCCGTCTGCGGCAACCTTGTAACCAGATTTTCCAGCCTCGTAATCAGTCCCGGGTTCGGGTTCAGCGCAGTCTGTCGAGACACCTCCGTGTATACGCCGGGGGCACCGTCAAGGTGGAAGCGTACCGGCGATGATGCACTGTCACCCATGATCCCCATTCCCTCCACCACGCGCACTTGGTGCCCTGCAAGGGTGCCGACAATTCCTGCATCCCTCTCCGCATGTTGTGGGGGCATGAAGGACGTATTTTCTTTCACCCATGCACCGATGGCTTCGGCTGCTTCGGTTCGCTTATCGTGCCGCTGATTCTTGACGGTCATGGCGAAGGATTCACCACCGACTTCACCGCTCGTGCGTTCAACCGCTTGCTTCAATTTGGGCAAGTTGTTGACCTGCACTCGACCCTTAATTTGTGCACTGTCCTTGCGGTGCACCAAGGACACTTGGTTGCGGCTCCACGCTCGACTCAGGCGCTCCAGGCGCGAGAGTTCTTGCTCTGCCTTGGATTTCTCCAAGATCAACGGGTTGCCACTGGAGATAGCCTTGACCTCGGCAAAGGACAGGGTGTTTTCTCCGACGTCTTCAATCTCTCGCACGTCTAATTTGCCGCGCATGATCTGGTCAATGAACTTGGACTTGCGCTCCAAGGTTTGCCACATGAACGTGTCGAACGATCCCTTGGTGACCACCTGGGAAATGTCGACCTCCGGGTTCTGGTTTCCCTGTCGGATGATGCGCCCGTGGCGTTGGGAAACATCTGCCGGTCGCCACGGTGCATCCATATCCACCAGGTGCACGGCACGGTCCTGGATGTTTGTGCCCACCCCCATTTTTTGAGTGGACCCAATTAGTACGGCCACGTCACCGCTGCGGCAGGCAGCAAAGAGCCGGCCCTTTTCGGCATCGTTCTTTGCCTCGTGCATGAAGCGCACTTTCTCCGCTGGCACACCTCGTTCGGTGAGGTCGATTTTGAGTTGGTCATACACGTTCCAGTCCTTCGACGGTGTACCCAAATCACAGAACACAATCTGCAACGCACCCCGGGTTGGGTGCTCTTCCTTGGTGGCCGGGTCGGTATAGATTCGGTCCTTGTTTTTCTCATAGACCCCCGCGATCAAATCCGCTGCGGCACTGGACTTTGTGGACCCTTCCAACATCTCCAACTCCGGGTCCACCAAGCGCATATCCAGTGCAGCCTTGCGGCCGTCACTGGAAATTTTCAGCATGTTGTCCTCGCGTGGGTCCACCATGCGCGCTTGCACTTGTCCGGCACGTTCCCCAATGTCCGCAATGTAGTCCGATAGCTCTGCACTGGGTTCCACGGTCACCATGCGCGGGAGTCGCTTTCCGTCCTCCCGCGCCGCCATATCTGGCACGGGAAGTTTCAGGTCTTCGGCGGTCTTCACATCCGCGAAGGTGTGGAACATCTTCAACAGTTCCGGGACGTTCTGGAACTTTGAGAAGCGTTCCTTGAGGGTGAACTTATCTCCCCCGGCCACCGACATTTCCATGTCCGAGACCACTTCGCCAAAGGTAGCGGCCCAGGTATCAAAATCGTTGATCCCGGCCTTCTCCAAGAGGTCCGGGCGCAGGTAACGCTGCATCACATACATCTCGGTAACACTGTTGGCGATCGGTGTCGCCGTCGCCCCGGTAATCACCCGGTGCCCATACGTATCGCGCAGGTATTCGACCTTCGAGTGCAGATCGGAGGCACGCTTGGAACCATCAATGGCCGCATCGCGAATGTTAGATGGAGTGTCCAGGTTCTTGAAGTCATGCAGCTCATCAATGATGAGATAGTCAATGCCGGTCTGCTCAAAGGTAATCCCCGCATCGACAGGACGTTCAAGCTTGGCTTTCATCTTTTCTTCCCGGGCTTGGAGACGGGTCTCCATCTTCTTAACCGTCAGGGAAGTTTCCCCCCGTGCTGCGGCACGGGCACCGGCTGCTG
Source organism: Paeniglutamicibacter antarcticus (assembly GCF_039544305.1). NCBI lineage: Bacteria > Bacillati > Actinomycetota > Actinomycetes > Micrococcales > Micrococcaceae > Paeniglutamicibacter > Paeniglutamicibacter antarcticus. Next base: position 4,689 of record NZ_BAABLK010000025.1, on the reverse strand, counting down.
CCATTTCCTGACGCATCCGGTCATTCTCCCGATTCATGTAGTCCCGTTCTGTTTCAGGGGACAACTCGATACGTTCAAAGGCTGTGCGCGTCATGATGACCGCATCCCAGTCATTGGCCGCTGCCCGGGCAATGAACTCCCGTCGCTTATCGCCTTGCAGGTCGGCCGAGGACGCGGCAAGAATCTGGGCTTGCGGGTAAATCTGCAACCATTCCCGCGAGAACTGATCCAACATGTGATTCGGCACCACCACGGCTGGTTTGTTCGTCATCCCCAGGCGGCGTAGTTCCATCGCTCCCATGGCCATCTCAGCGGTCTTACCTGCCCCGACTTCGTGGAAGAGTCCCACGGAAGGTTCAGAAATCATGCGCGCCACTGCTGCACGCTGGTGTGGGCGCGGCACCCAGTCCTTAACCAGTCCAGGGAAGCTCAGCCGTTGGCCCTCCAGGTCATAGTCGCGCAGCACCAAAGAGTTGAACCGGCGATTATATTCGTCGGTCAACGCAATCGTGCGTGCAGGGTCTTCCCACACCCATTCACTGAACCGTTCTTGGATCATCTGCGCTTTTTCCTGTGCGGCAGTGGTCTCGGTGGGATTCACAATGCGCCGGTTACCGCGCTCGTCCTCCGGGTCCGGATCGGTGACCTGTACGCGGCGCTGCTCCAGTAGGTTCTTGAAGATGTCCCCGGCAGGCATCCGGTTGGTGCCCCAATCGTTACGGGCTTGGAAAGTGCCCTTGCTGGCCTTGACCTCCCAATTGGCACCACTGATCCGGTCAACGTGTGCATTGCGGTCTTTGATCAGCGTGCGCAGGAACTGCGCATGAATATCAGGGGCAATCCACACCGCTCCAACTTTGGCTTCAATCTCATCCGCTCCGAGCGGTTTAGGTAAGACCCGGTGCAGGTCGGTGAGGTTTCGCTGATACTTCGGGTCATCGTTGAGAGCTTCGGTGGCCGTGTCGATTTTTTCGCGGATGTTCCCACTGAGGTATTCCGCTCTGGTCTCCATCACCCCTGCTTCTCCGGGAATGTCGTAGACCAAATCACCCAGGGCTTCGCGTGCCTTTCCTGGTTCGGTACCCAACAGGGAAGCGATGGTTTCCAGATCGACTTCACCCACGGTGTCCAGGGTGACAGCCAAGGCTTCGGCAGGGGTGTCCACTCCCAGGATCGGTTTGCGGGGCTGGACTTGGCGTTCTTTGAGCAATGCAGCCGGAAAAGCTTTTTGGGTTCCCTCGTTGAAGTTTTCCAAGGCTGGCACCAAGGGCCCAAAGGGGTCTTTGCGCAGGATTGCCATCACCGGTGGTTGACGGCGGGACACGATGTCGTTCCCGTTATCATCCGTGCGTCCGGTGCGGGTTTCATTGAATCGGTTGATTGGACCATATTCTGCGGCGTATTTTTCGTACTTGTCGGCCAATCCGGCACGCGCGGTGACCAACTCGTCAGTGTCCTGCACATTGGAGGCTTCCAGGCTCAGCACGGAGCGTGCGTCATCACGTAGTCCCAAGAGAATACGTAGCTCATCGCGTTGTGTTCTGGGCACCACCAAGGGCACCGCTGCTCGGTCTAGGTTGACCTGGGTGAAGGTTCCATCCTCTAGTACGGCGATGTGCCCCACCTGTTCGGTGGAGGGTGTTTGCGGTATTTGCGCCGCTGCGACGACTTCCTCGGAGCGTTGATCCTCACCGATGCCTCGGCCTGCTGCCACGGCTGTGGCAGCAACCTCTTGTAGCTGCTCGTGCAATAGTGCCGGAACAGCTTGCAGGTCAGTGGCGCGCACATTGACCGTGGCATTGCCATACATGCCGTTGCCCACTTCAATACTTCCCAGTACCCGCTCTGGGTGCTGGGCGAAGTACTCATTGATGCGGGCTTGGTCTCCGGCCTCGGTGGTCATCGGGCTGGTTCCCAACCAAGAAGCGTCCCCGCGTTCTTCTCCGGGGAGGCGGCGACGGAAGACCAGTACATCGGTGAGGGCTTCGGTTCCGGCTGCGCGGCGGTGGGCACCATTGGGCAGGCGAACCGCGCCGAGTAAATCTGCGCTCTCGAATATTTCGCGCCGTGCGGCCGGGTTCTGCGCGTCGAGGGTGAAGGCCGAGGAAATCACGCCGACCACACCACCGGGGCGGGTGAGGTCCAGGGATTTGATGATGAAGTGGTTGTGCATCGAGTGTCGGCCCTGGTTGTGGGACGGGTCGTGCAAGATGTTCCGGCCAAAGGGCACGTTGCCCACGGTGGCATCAAAGCGTGCGGAGCCGAACTGTGAATCGGCGAAGGACTCGGCGCGGATATTGGCTTCGGGGTACAGGGCTTGGGAGATGCCAGCAGTGACCGGATCTAGCTCGACTCCGGTCATGGTGGTGCCCTCGGGTGCCAGTCCAATGAACGTGCCGGCCCCTGAACCTGGCTCTAATACTTGGCCGCCTTCAAAGCCAAGACTTTGCAGGGTTTGCCAGATTTCAGTGGCTAGGGCTGGGTCGGTGTAGTGCGCATTGATGACTGTTCGGTTCGCTGCCCGGTATTCATCTTCGGTGAGCAGGGTACGCAATTCTGCGCGATCATCTGCAAATTCGGCACGGTTCTCGTCAAAAACCTCAGCTACTCCCGCGGCTCCCCAGCTACCCCACCTCGCCAGCGTTTCACGCTCCGGGGTGGTTGCTGCGCGGTCTGTATCTTGTAGCTCTCGCAGGGTGCGTAGGGCTTCGAGGTTGGCACGGAATCGTGCCCTGGCACCTGTTGGTGCCAGGGCATCCTGCGTGGCGGGAATGAACCGCTCGGGTGTGGTTATAGACCGTCCTCCATCTCCAACCGGTTCAGTTCCTCGTCCGCCTCCCACTGCAATTCCCGCATCTCCTTCACGAATGCTAGATGAAGGCTCATCGAACTTGGTTCCTCTTCCTCCGGCTCGTCCTCCTGGTCCTCCGGTGGTGGGGTCAGTATCTCGGCTCGAACGATTTCCTCGGCTTGCATCTTCGCGTTGTTCAGCCTGCCCACCTTCTGAAGGTAGGTCTCCCCCGGCGTATCGTGTCCAGCGATCTGCACCTGCAGACTGTCCACGCTGTTCTCCGCTTCCTTCCCGAGGCTCGTGAACCACGCCTCCGGGTCCACGATCAATTCGTACTTGCTCGGGGACAGGGTCTTCCACGCGTTCTGTGCGAACTTGCCGTAACTGTTCATTGCGAACCTCCTGGGGTTCCGAAAAGAGAAATTCATCGAAGGAAACTTGACCTTGAATCTGTTTTTTACGTGCTCGTACCATCGGTAGGCTCCCGGGGTGAGGCTGCTGGTTTTACACCAGCGTAGCCAGCCCCGGCCAGCCCATCTTGGCGAAGTGCCCTAATAATGGTGGATCGGCTCACTTTGAACTTTTCCGCGATCCGGTCAAGGGACCACTTCTCGTTCTCCCTGAGTCTGCGCGCTTCGCTCACATCGTGAGGTTGCAAGCTTGGGGGTCGCCCACCCTTGCCGGTGGCTACTGCCAGTCCGGCCATGGTGCGTTCACGGATCAGCTCTCGTTCCATTTCGGCCACTGAGGCGATGACACCGAACATCATCCTGCCTTGCATGGTGGTGGTGTCGATACCCTCGGTCAGGGATCGGAAAGCCACCTTGTTTTCTTTGAGGGTGTCGAGTAGTTCAACGAGGCCGCGCATGGTGCGGCCCAGACGGTCCAGCTGGGTGACCACCAGGGTGTTCCCTGGCTGCAAAGCACGTAGACAGGCATCCAGTTCCGGACGCGTCATGGTCGCACCTGACTTGCCTTGGTCCGCGTACACGTCATAGCATCCTGCGGCCATAAGTGCCTGGCGTTGACTCTCCAGGTTCTGATCCTTGGTGCTCACACGGGCGTAGCCCAGTGATACGCCTTCGGGGATCATGCGTGGTTCTTCTACGCCGTCCAGTTTTTCTGGCCTCTCCATGCTGCTCCCCGTTCATTGGGTCTAAATCCGTGCCACCTCTTGAAACCAGCATAGCTGTTTCGTACTTGGTTTGTGAATAGTCTCCACGGTTCTTTTGGCGTGTCATAAAGAACCGTCGAAAAACGGTCGATATCGATCAACGCTGCTCCGAAACTCATATACTGACGCTGTCAGGCGCTGATGATATTCACGATGCTACGTATGCTTTGCCCGACTCCTAGAGGCTGGGCCCTTCCCTGAAGACACAAGTAGGCCTCCGGTGAACAATGGATTCCTAGAGAGTTTCCACTGTTCACCGGAGGCCTTTTGCCTGTCAGTGCTTTCCTATATTCCTGAAGGACTTAACTAGACTGTCGCCGAGGGTCCCAATGACGGCTTCGACGAGTAAGGCTATACCAAGCATGGGAATGAACAACGTGGACAATCTTTGCTCAGGAACAGGTGCCTTGAGCAAAGCCAATGCTTTGGTTTCGGGATCCGCTTCAGCAGATTCCAGCGATCATGTTCGTCTACTATCTACATAAAAGACAAATCATCGCTCTTGGGAGAATCATCAAAACAATTTTCACTAGTTTCATCGCGCTGTTAACGGCGCTTTTGGTCAGCACTATGTCAGTTTCCACCGCATTAGCAGCTGCGGATGTTTCTCCGCCCATCCTGAACTCTGTTGCCATGGTCTCGCCCCAGACGGTATACCCAGGAGACACGGTCTCCTTCAAGTGGACAGCAACTGATCCTTCACCAATGAGCCATGTCGAGTTCT
>NZ_BAABLK010000024.1:0-66132 GCF_039544305.1 Paeniglutamicibacter antarcticus | reverse complement strand
GCTCGCCGCACCGTGTTGTGTGGCGATCAAATCAGATGATCATGAAAAGTGCTCGAGCGGTACCGTGTGAGCAGAACGGAAGTACCAACAAGCCGGAACATGAGTACCTTCAGACGCTATTTAGCAGCCGGAGCTTGGACGTACCGGTGCCAGGCCTGCTGCAAGGTGTAGTGCCGGTTGGATTTCATGGACTTCACGATTGCCGCCAAGTCCGGCTGCACGAATCCGACCGAGACGTTCTTCCGGCCATCGGGAAACAGCTCCGCCAGGTCATCGCGGCTCAAGGATGCTGCCTGTTCCGTGGTGATGCCCCGGGCTCTGACGGTCTTAGTCACCAACGCGATTTCGCGGCGTGAACATCCCACGGTTTCGACTATCTCGCTGTAGCTTCGGTGCTCGAGCACCAAAGCCATGATCGCACTGTAATCAGCCATCAAAGGCCCCTCAATCAACGCAGCAGCACCGGATGTGCCGCAAGTTTCTCAAGCGGACCACAACCTAGCCCCCAGCGGTACCCTCTAGCCGAAAGCAGCCGTACCGCCTACCCGGACTGGGCGTACCCACTGTCCGAATTTGCCAGTTATGACTCGGTGGGCTCTGGAAAATCAGGATGACCTATTATATCGAGCTCCGACACCTAGGCTGCTCAGATACGGTTCAAGTTCCCCGTGATACTACGGATTTTCTAATTTGATCTCGGGCCGATGTCCGGAGCCCTGAGGTCAAGGGAACGGCTTGATACGCCCTATAAGAGTCCAACTGCTCAGAGGTCACAACACTAGGCCACCTCAACCAAGAGGCGCTACTTGGCAACCGCTGAACCGGTCACGGAAATAGTAGCCAAAACTGTTAACTAGGTTTGGCCAGAGACGAGCCATTCAGCGGAACCAAGATGACTACTATAAGGCGATGTCGTTCATAAGTTTCATCCATTCTGCCATGACTTTTTCGGGAGTAAAAGCCTGCACATGGCTTCTGCTGGCTATCGACATACCTTCAAGCATGGCCGAGCTAGAAGCGATCTCCAGGATTGCAGTACCCAACTTCGAGCTATTCCCAACCGGTACGATCGTCCCGGAAACACCGTCCATGATCAGATCGCTAATTCCCGGAGAGCAGTCTGTCGAAACTGTCGGAACTCCTGCAAGCGCAGCCTCAGCAATAGACAGCGGTAATCCCTCGTTTCGTGAACAAAGAACGTGAATGCTAGCCTTCTGCAGCAACCCTCCAACTTCATTGGTCATGCCCATCAGCTGTACACGAGGAATCGAAGAAGCAGTAATCTGTTTCTCCAAATCGCTTCTGGATTCTCCCTCACCATATAGTTCGACTCTCCAGTCCGGCAACCGATCAGAGATCTCGTTCCAAGCATCAAGAAGAACATCATGTGCCTTATTTTCGTCGTATCGACCAAGAGCAATGATCAATCGTTCTTTATTACGCGTCGTTGCAGAATTTTGCTCTTCATGAATAGTGACGGCATTCGGTATCCACGTAGCGTTGTTCATACCCGACCTTGTGAAACTAAGTGCGTCTTCTTCGGTTAGACAAACAAACTTCTCAACATTCACATAAGCACGATGAATTCTCCCCAAATCACGAGTCTCGACAGCCATTTTGTAGGAACTGTGATACTGCCCGATTACTCGAGGCATGGATGGGTTTTTTCGGTCGTAGCCGGCCTCAACAAGATGTTCCATTCCGAAAACCTGTGTACATATAATCAATGTCCCTGGGCCCCAGCACTTTAGCCGTTCGCTCAACCGCGCAACCGCATTGGCCCGACCAGTAATTCTCCTGTGGGTTCTCCGTCGAGCACCAAGATCAAACTTAGCGCGCAGTCCTGTGGAGGTTTCTTTAGCGGGAGGAATTTCATCCCAGAGGACAGACGTGCGAATGGTCGCGGGCCTATGAAGCTCCATCAACTCACTCTCACGAGTTGGTGTCACACCGAGAAGTTCTACCTCAAACCCCCGGTCAAAAAACTCCAAGGCCATCTGGTGCACAAAGCGCCCCACACCGCCGAGCCGATCAATATCGTTGGCCAGAATGACAATTCGTTGGAATGAAGAAGTGCCCATTACTTTTCTCCCCAAACTCTTGTAATGGCGTCCTCGGACGCGTGTCCCGTCTCTGCACCCATGAAACGCTCCTGGAACAAAACCCTCTGCTCAGGAGCCACGTCTGACACCAGTGCTTCAGAAATAGCATGGGCAAGCTCGTGCTGACTTTTCACGATTCGACCAGGGGCGAACTCGGTGATGTCAAAATAGGTTCCCCGCTCGTCACGAACATACGACTCAAGATCATAGGCATACAGGATTATGGGTTTATTTAGAATAGAATAATCAAACATCACGCTTGAATAGTCAGTAATTAATATATCAGCAATTAAATACAATTCTGAAATATTATCCACATTCGAAACATCAATAATATTATGTGAAAATTTCATTGGTATTGTCAATTTATTTAAATAATGGGGCCTTACGAGCAATAGGGTGTCCGATCCCAGGGCTTCAACCCATTCTTGCAGATCGAGGTTCAAGCTTAAAGGCCGTTTGGACCCACTATTTGAAGCCCTGAACGTAGGAGCATATAAAACAACTTTACGATTTGTTCGGATTCCCAGTTGGGTTCGGATAGCCTCAAGGCATAGCTCCTGCTTGGCCGATGACACAAGCTCATCATTGCGCGGGCTTCCGTACGGCAACAATTCTCCTCGGTATCCAACAGATTTGACAAAGGTTTCCTCGAAAAAAGGACTCGGATTACAGAGATAGTCCCAAGCATCAATGGTGCGCTTAAACGCCACGCGTTTATCCGGAGAGGCCGACTTCATCGTTGGCATGTCATAGCCCATAAGCTTCAACGGAACACCATGCCACGTTTGGAGGTATGTTTGACCAGAACGCTTTCTAAAGTAGGAAGGCCACGACTGATTGTCCACCAAATACTTTGAAGTTGCCAGGGCCCTAAGATAACCGAGGGATCCTCGGACCACGGTCTCATGTGCGCATGAAAGTGCGTGGTCGAATCCCGGAGCAAAACTCCAAATCTGTTTCAGATCAGGTCTAGCCTTCGCAAGCGCCAGGCTAATTGCCTTTGGGCTATCGCTGTAGCTCTTTCCCATATGCGACTCGAAAAGTACGCATCCTTCGCGCAATACAAAACTCCGAAATAATCGAGAAATTGGGGCAAGATACCTCGAACGAACCTGCGTCTCAGCACTGAACCTACCAAGTGTTTGCTTACATACGTGGGAAATCGAATGATACATAGAACGGATGACCGTTCGTTTGTCACTAACTTTACGTTGGCGCAATCCCGCGGTGGTGTCAACTGTCCTATAGATGTAAAAGGCCTCTCGAGACAGCCGCGCACCGTAGTTCTGCCGAACTATTAGTGATTTTCTGTTCGGAATTTTAGTCGCTACGAAAAGGTGGCCTGTTACATGGAGAGAGTCACGTGCGACCTGCACCATAAAGCCCAATTTTAGGTTCCCTTGGTGTGGCAACGCTTCTGGAATTAGAACGTCCGCCTCCCAAGTCAAGTTTCCTGCATGCCACCCTAAAACATTTACCCTAGCTAGCTTCCTGGTCCTATCCCCAGAACGACTGAATACAACAATATTCATATCGAAATTTTTAAGATCACTTAAATGTTCAAACTGATCATTGGTTTGACCATGTATTCTGTATATATATTTATTTATTCTTTTAAATTTAGTTACTTCATGATAAAATGCGTATTTGAACCATGGAATTTCAATGTAATTCGAAAATGGAATATTTAAAAATTCTGTCGGTATAGATTCATCGACATGGGATGTGGTTTCACCATTAGCCGAAAAATTATTCCGCTCGCTGAAGGGACTAATTGACGGGGGCGCACTAACCATCCCTCGAATCATTCGCAGGGCCCACCTAACGCGGCTTGGAATACCAGACAAAGCAGCGAGGTAGAGGATTTTTTCCTGGTCATCCAGTTTAGAAATCACATGGTTCTGAATTTCTGCAATTTGTGGACGTAGTAACCGGAGAATCTCCTCAGACAACCCATCGTCATGCTTGGCGATATCGTTCAGGTAGAGACGGGCATCATGCCGGAGTATTTTGAGCTGGAGCCTGTCGGCTAGGGCGGGTGACGCGCCGTCTGACATTATCGACTTGATGCGAGCGAGCGCTTCCAGGCGATACTCGACATTTTTAATCGAATCACGTTGGTTTGTTATAGATTTACGTTCTACAACAGGATAAATTTTCCATACGTATGTTGATTCACATATTATTTTAATTAGGTTACTTTTTTTATATATTTGTGCGGTGAACACGAGATCTTCATAATGGATATCTTCAGGACAATATATATTATTATCATCTAAGAATTGTTTTGAAAATAATTTACCCACCGCAATAGTGTCAATAGCCAACTCTGGGAATGACTCGATTCCCTCGATCAGCAGGGGATCAGAATAGAGTCGGGCATGCCATCCGCTCCAACGACCCGTCGCAACATGGAACCGCTTCGTCTTACCAGCGATTACATCCGCGTTCGATCCCTTCGCGGCATTGATCAGGTTCTTACAGGCATGTACGTCCAGTTCGTCGTCACTGTCGAGGAACGTAATCCATTCGGCAAGAGCTGCTCGGCGCCCAACATTGCGCGGAGCACCTACACCTCCCGAATTTCTGGGCGTCTGCAGTACCCTGATTCGGCTGTCGGAAGATGCTAACTCGAGGGCTTTTTCATGGCTATCATCTGTTGAACAATCGTCTACAACAATAATTTCAACATTATTGTGTGTTTGATATTGCGCGGACTCAATTGAGGTTATTAGATTATGGGAATCGTTATATACAGCGATGACTACCGTGATGTCAGGTCTAGTACCTCGGATTGGCCCCTGGACAGGGAGACGTTCTAATTCTGGTCTTTCGTTGATCTCAACTATCGATTCGCTACCCCCCATTTTTAGCTAAGCTCCTTAACGATCTGGCTCAGGCTGTCCAACGTATCCTTGAGCTTGGCAACATGCCGTTCGTCAAAGGCGCTCAAGACGCGCTTGAGCTCAGTGGTGGAAATACCCGTCGTACGTGGGAGATAGACGACTTCTACCTTGTCGCCCAGATCGTCGAACTTTCCCTTCCAGTCCTCTCCGATGCCAAAGACGTCAACATCATACTTGGCGATGTCCAGGCGTTTCTGGTCCCAGTTGTCCTCCGGAATGGCCTGATCCACGTATTGGATGGCCTGGACGATCTCGAGTCGCTGTTCGAAGGGTACGATCGGCTTCTTGCCCTTGATCGCATTAAACTCATCGGTGGAGACACCGACGATCAAACGGTCGCCCTTTTCCTTCAGGCGCTTGAGGATGTTCAAGTGGCCGACGTGGAAGAGATCGAAGGTTCCGTAGGTGAGGACTGTTTTCGCCATGTAAATCTCCAGTAAGTTGATCGGTGCGTCTATGGAACGTGCTGGTCGGTAGTTCTCAAATGATTGGTGGCCGGCCGGCAAGCATCATCCGTAGATGAGTCGACCATTTTAGTTTAGGGCGTGGAGTTGAATACCAAGGACTCTCTCTCCACCCGGCGAGCCATCCACTGAAGTACTGGCGGAGGGCACCGGGTTCCTTGCGCAACCGCATGGCCTCAAGCAATGCCCAGCTTGATACATACAGCCAGCTAAAAGGCCAGCGCAGGTTCCTCTTGGCAAGCCAAACACGGTTGCGGGCATTGAGCCTGTAGAACTCCTCATGCCGGCGTTGGTCGACGACGGGATGCCCGATCCGCATGTCCCCTGCGTACCAAACGTGGTGTCCGGTGTCCCAAACCCGCCACGCGAGTTCGATTCCTTCGTGGGCATACCAAAATCCACCGGCCCATCCCCGGGTTTCATCGAAGATGTACCTAGGCATCACTAGGCAGGTTTCCCCCACGTGAAAGACGCGGCTGGAGTCTTGGGCGGTTCGTTTGTTCAGGCGGGGGATCCATCGCGTGGGGTCATCGTCGCACAGCGGATCGGTGATCCGAGGCTGGAGCAATCCCATCTTCGCGTGCCGCTTAAAGCGGGAGACCGCTTCATCAAGGAAATCGTCGTCCAGGAACCACGAGTCGTCATCCAGGAAGCAAAGGTAATCGCCAGCCACTTCCGGGACCCCTGCGTTCCTGCCTGCAGGAATTCCCAAGTTGTCCTCAAGAAAGTGAGCCTTGACACCGGGGGGCAAATCGACGGGATCCCAGCCGTTGCCGACGACCACTACGTCCAACTCGACGTTGCGTTGCTCCAGCAGGCCGCGAAGCGCCCGGTCAAGTTCGGCGGGCCGATTGCCCATGGTGAGTACAACGACCCCGATGGTAGGCAAAATGCTTGCTGAGTGTTTCAAGGGATCACCTCAACCGTGACGATGCCATGGTCGAGATGAAATGGCCGATGTTCACCAGGAAAACCGCAGGAAGAAGAATCCAAATCATCCATTTTTCGGCGATGCCCGGCGTGCCGACGATGGTGGAGACTATCGAAAGCGCCAGGATGAGCAGGCTGAGCTCGACCGCGTGCAACATTTTGTGGAAAGGCAGGAAGCGGGCGGCGGAGCGAAGTCGACCCACCATGCTGGTTTGTGCCACGGCGCGGGCATCGGCGGTGTCAGGGAGCTTGCCGAGCCCGGCCATGCCGCGTGCAGCATGGACCATGAGGCTCTGTGAGCGGTTGAGCACCAGAAGCACCGATAGGACGGCCGCGACGAACAGTGTTGGCCATGCTTGGGAAGCGTCGGTTCCTTGGAACTGAAGTTCACGGAAGACGCGGTATCCCAGGGCAATCGGGATCAACGCCTCCGTGGTGTGGTGGCCTACCATGTCAATAAAGATGCCGCGCGGTGATTGCGTGCCACGCCAACGCGCCACTTCACCGTCGCTGCAGTCGAAGTAGAGCTGTACCTGGGAGAGCACCACAGCCAGGGCCGGTCCCCAGATCCCGGGGATCAGCAAGGCCACTGACATGAGCCATCCGGCAAGGATCATCAGTCCGGTGACGCCGTTGGCGCTAATGCGGGTTCTCACCAATACTGCGGTGAGGTAGATGGAGATGTGTCGAAGGTAGAGTTCAGCGGTCCAATGCTCTGCGTTGCGCCGTGCTCGGACTTCCGGCGGTTGGCAGACCTCGCGCAGCTGCTCCAGGGTCGGGCGGTCGGATCGACCGGTTTTGCTCGCCACTAGCTGACACGCCCCTTGTCCAACGTCCCTTGGGCACCGCGTATACGGCCCTTGACGAAACCCACCCCCCAAGGAAAGTGGATGGTCGGGAATACCCCCAGCATCAGGAACCTTTCCTTCAAGGTGGTGCGCTTGCCGGTAATCGTTGCGTAGATGACAAGACCGGCATATCCCACCGGAGCCAACTTCAACATGTTCAATGCCATCCGTATACCCGTCGGTGCTTGGGACGTCAGCCATGGGTCAAGCACCCAAGCCATGACGCCCAATGAGGTCCCAACGACCATCAACGGTGGCAGGTCATGACGAATCGATTTGCCATCAGGGTAACGACGGGAAAGCTCCCCACGCCAGACTCCCGAGGCATATGACTGCGCGGCCAAGGCCTTGTACCTATCACGTGGAAAATACGCGGTCTGCAGTTCGGGGTCGAACCACACCTTGTGACCCGCTTGGCGGATCCGTAGGCACAATTCCCAGTCCTGCGCCCTGTGCAGCGATTCGTCGTAGTATCCAACCTCGTCGAAGACCTCACGGCGAAAGATGCCAAGGTACGCCGATTCGGCAGGACCTTCCGGGGCACCGCTGTGGTAAGCCGCGCCTCCCAGCCCCCAGGGCGAGTGGTAGGCGGCCGCGACAGCACGCTGAAGGGGATTCTTCCCCTGCGCGTCCATGAGTCCCCCGACGTCGTGGGCGTCAACACGGAACAAGGTTTCCACCCCGCGGGCAGTATACGTTGGTGCCAGTTCGCTGTGCGCATCCACCCGGATCACGATGGGAAATTTTGAGACCTTGATAGCGAGATTCAAACCGATGGGTGTGCGACCTTGGGGGTTGTGCACGAGTTTGACGCGGGCATCCTCAGCCGCCAATTGTGCGGCAACGATGTCAGTCGCGTCGCTACTAGGCCCAAGTGCCAGAACGATTTCCTTCTCACCCGGGTAATCTTGACCGAGAACGCTGGAAACTGCGAACCGCAGATAGTCGGCTTCGTTGAGCACGGGCATGACATACGAGACGGCGAGATCTTGTGGCAGGGTCACTTCTTGACCTTGCCCTTCGGTTTATCCTTGTTTTTGTAGGCTTCAACTACCGTTTTGGAGTCGCCGTCCATCATCAGGACGCCCTTTTCGATCCAGATCGCCCGGTTACAGGTATCGAGGATTGAATTCATCGAGTGGGATACCAGGAAAATCGTTCCGGCGTTCTCACGGATCTCACGGATCTTGGCTTCGCTTCTCTTGCGGAAACGCGCGTCCCCGACGGCCAAAGCCTCATCGACGATCAGGATGTCGTGCTGCTTCGAAGCGGCAATTGCGAACTTGAGCCGTGCCGACATGCCCGAGCTGTAGGTACGCATGGGCAGGTCGATGAATTCCTCAAGTTCCGCAAACTTGATGATATCCTCGCGCATCTGAGTGATTTCCTGACGCTTGTAGCCAAGCGCCAATCCACCGAGCATGATGTTTTTATCCCCCGACAGATCAGCAATCAAGGCGGCTCCCACTCCGAGCATGTTGGGCCGAGAGGATGCGTAAACAGAACCCGTCGCTGGAGTGGTCAGACCTGTAATAGTGCGCATGAGTGTGGATTTGCCTGACCCGTTTGAGCCGATGATCCCTATGGATTCGTTTTCATAGCCGACAAAGGAAACACCCTTGACCGCATGGACCTCACGAATGCCTCGCATCGAGGGTTGCAGCAAACGCTTGGCACCGGCTGAGCCAACCGATTTCCCGCTCGAGTACACCTGGTATTTGACATGCAGGTCATCAACGATGACAACCGGGGTACGTGTTTCGTCAATGTGCAGATCCGACGCAGCGACGTTCGTATCGGCAGTCTTGTCGTAGACCGGTTCTGGCTCGAATTTGGCGTGACGCCGCGGATCAATCAGGTCATCAAAACTAGTCAACTCGACCATAACGCTCCTCAGCAGCCCAGAAATAGATGGCTCCGCCTACCAGCATGACAACTGCCCAGGCCGACAAGACAATCCAATAGAAACCCGGATACTGGTACTCGGTGCCGTCCATGATGGAGCCGCGTGCAAGCAGCAATGTTTGGTAGATGGGGTGGAAATCGAATAACCGCACCAGCCCCGGGAAAGCGTTAAGGACGCGATCGATAGGGAAGAGAACACCGGAGGTGAAAAAGAGTACCCGTGTGATCACTGGCAGAATTTGAGTGAAATCGCGGACATGCACTGTCAGCCGCGCACATACAAGCGCCACTCCCATGTTGAACATCGAAAATAGAACCAGCAGGGGAATGATCATCAGCCAGCTTGCCTTAGGTGTCGTTCCCAAGACCGTGACATAGATAAACATGACGACCAGCATCGGCACCAGGGTGAGAAACTGCTGAACCACGGCCGCTATGGGCAAGGTAATTCGAGGGAAGGAGAGTGACTGGACCAGCGCAACGTTTCCAGTGATCGATTTGGCTCCGGAGTTGGCCGAACCCGTGAAGAACTCGAACAAGAACACGCCGATAACAACGAAGGAGGGGAAGTCGGGCCCTCTGCTGCCACCGAGCAATATCCCGAATATGAAGCCGTACATCAGCGCGTTCATGGTCGGCTTGATAACAACCCACAACATACCCAGACGGTTGCGCTGGTTGCTTGCTTGGAGACGGCTTTTGGCCAGCTCGTACGCGAAGTCCCGTCGGGCCCAGGCCTGCTTGAGATAGGACCCAAAGCTAGGGCGTGCACCTACCCGTATCAGGCCATGCTGCGCCGCTTGTTCGGCAGCTGTCATAGTACTTGTTACCTCGTTGGTCACGGTTTTCTCGTCTGCAGACACGGACGAACCTATTGAAGTCTAGTAGAAAGGCATGTCGAACACGTCGTGGCATCCTCTGCCTGGGGCATATGTGATCCACGCATCACGTATCAGTTCTCGAGATCCGCGCCTTCCAAGTACGTTTTCAACGTATCTGTTCTGAGCGCCTTACCTATATCCGCCAGTGCTTTTTCATCCCGAATGACGATCGATTGGCCATCGGGTGATGTCCCCGTTCCGGCTGTTGGCAGCGTGAACATTTCAATGTCGTTTCCCCGAACGTTTTTCAACTGCAGCCCCAACCCTGCTGCAGTGGCAGCGTCCAACCCGTCGTCGAGGGACAGGAATGGGGAGACCTTGTCAATGACTTCGAAGATCTTCGACGGACTGGTCAGAGTGTCCTTGGATAGCAGCTCGTTCGTGATCGCCTTGATGAATTTTTGTTGGTTTCGAACGCGTTGGTAGTCACCGTCGATGAAGGACTTACGCTCGCGCACGAACCGCAAAGCACGATCCCCGTTCAGCTTGATGTCCCCCACGGGATAGAAGTAGTCAGTGTCATTTGCGGTGAAAGCAAAGTCGTTGTGAACCTTGACGCCACCCAGTGCAGTGCTCAGTTCACGGAAACCGTCAAAGTCAATCATGGCCACATGATCGATCTTGGTGTCCAACATTGTCTCGATTGTCTGGACAACAAGAGGCACGCCACCAAGGGCCATCGTCGCATTAATCTTTTGGGGTTTGTAGCCGGGTATTTCCGTGTAGAGATCCCGCATGATCGACATGACGTAGACGCCGCTCCGATCTTCGGGAATGTGCATCAGCATCATGGAGTCTGAACGCTGGTCGGTACCTCCCCCTTCAAGCAGGTCCGAGGTCTCAGTGCCGTCTGCCCCGTGGTCGACACCCAAAAGCAGAAAATTCAGGGAGCCGTCATCCGGGTTTTTGACGGGCCGAAATTCCTCGTCAGGAAACGCTTGACCGATGGCTTGGGTTTTCGAATCGAATGTCTGAGCCAGATTGGAGAGGTAGGTAGTTGCGACGACTGCGGCCACGACGACCACAGCGATGCAGCTCAGTAGCACGATCAGACCAGTGCGTTTCTTTCGTCGGGCCAGTCGCCGCGGCACGTAGCCGCTTTCGAATTCTTTACTGTCAGTCAAGCAATGTCCTCATCAGGCCGGAACGAGAAGTCTTGAACGACTCGGGGTATTGGTTCGGTAGACAACTTTCGCACAAACAAGGCAAGGCTAACCATCGAGCCTGTGAGGATGCTGGGTTAGCCTTGCCGAAACCGAGGTCCTATTACTTCTTGGACACAAAATCCTTGAGCCACGGAAGGAGTTCCGGTCCAATGTCAGCTCGCTCCGAGGCCAAGGAAATAACCGCTTGGAGGTAGCTCAGCTTGTCACCGGTGTCATATCGACGTCCGCGGAAGACCACAGCATGAACGCCGCTACCCTCGCCGTTTTCTGCAGCAAGTGTTTCCAACGCGTCGGTCAGCTGGATTTCGTTGCCACGGCCCGGCTTGGTCTCCTCGAGCACATCAAAAACACGCGGATGCAGTACGTAGCGTCCAATAACCGCCAGGTTCGACGGGGCATCCTCAACGGCCGGCTTTTCCACTAGGCCGTTGACACGGACGTATTCCTCGCCCTCCACCTCGGTGACATCGGCGCATCCGTAGGCACTGATCTGGGAAGGATCAACTTCCATCAGAGCGATAACGGATCCGCCGGTCTTTTCCTGGACGTCGATCATGATTGAAAGCAACTCATCACGTTCATCGATAAGGTCATCTCCGAGAAGCACAGCGAACGCCTCGTCACCAACGTGCTGTTTGGCACAAAGCACCGCGTGGCCAAGACCCTTGGGGTCCTTCTGGCGGATGTAGTGGATTTCACCGAGGTCCGTTGCTTCCTGGACACGACGAAGCTTTTCCATGTCGCCCTTTGCTTCAAGGGTTGCTTCCATGAAGGGGACCCTGTCGAAGTGATCCTCAAGAGCGCGCTTACTGCGCCCGGTGATCATTAGGACATCCTTGAGTCCGGCTTTGGATGCCTCGGCCACCACATACTGGATAGCCGGTTGGTCAACTACAGGAAGCATTTCCTTGGGCATGGCCTTGGTCGCCGGCAAGAAACGGGTCCCCAAACCAGCTGCTGGAATAACGGCCTTTATCACACGCCTATTTTGAGTCATGCCCTTGACATTACTTCATGGAATACACATTCATCGAAACATTCCGGCCTTATGGCGCGCTTCTTTTTAGCCTTTTAAGCACGGTACGAGGCAAATAATCAACCACGTCTCCACCGAGCGACTGCACTTCCTTCAACAACGAGGATGAAAGATGCGAGTATCGGTTGTCAGCCGCAAGAAAAACGGTTTCCACACCGGTGAGATGGCGATTCATGGCCGCCATGGGCGTCTCATACTGGTAATCGACGGTGGAGCGAAGCCCCTTGACGATGGCATCGGCCCCATGAAGCTTGCAGAAGCCCGCAAGCAAGCCATCTCCCATCGGTTCGACGGTCACACCACGCAAACCGCCAATGGTTTCTCGGACCATCTCCAGTCGCTCTTCGGATTCGAACCGGTACTTCTTGGCGTAGTTGGTGGACACAGCCACGATCACCTCATCGAAGAGGTTGCTGGCACGGGCAATGATCTCAACATGACCATTGTGGATGGGGTCGAAAGACCCGGGGCAGACGGCACGGCGCATAGCAAGTAATCTACCAACTCGGCTTCACGCACCGTCAGTCCCCTTGGGTTCATGACTGAACGTGTCGTTTTCGACCCTTTTGCGCTGCACTCTGCCTCGGACGGGATAATGGAGCTATGTCTTCATATGAATTTCCGTGGCAACGCACGGCTGCAGGTGCCAATCTGCTCTCCGACCAAGGCGATCTCGGGGTCACCATTTTCGAGGAAATCACCGCGCTCGCCCTACAGCATGACGCCATCAACTTGGGCCAAGGATTTCCTGACACCGACGGACCACAGATGTTCAAGGACATTGCTGCTGCTGGCGTCACCGGGAGGCTCAATCAGTACGCCCCAGGTTCCGGCATCTTCCCGTTGCGCAAGGCCATTGCGCAGCACCAAGAAAGGTTCTACGGACTCGATGTCGATCCTGAGAGCGAAGTGGTTGTCACCACTGGGGCCACGGAGGCCATTGCCGCGGCAATCCTGGCTTTCGTGAACGTGGGCGATGAAGTGTTGTCCTTTGAACCGTTCTACGACTCCTATGGAGCCGCAATCGGGCTTTCCGGTGGCGTGCATAAAACAGTGGCGTTGAATGCACCGGATTTCCAGCCGAACATTACGGAGCTCCGTGGTGCCTTCAACGAGCGCACGCGCATGGTGGTCTTGAACAACCCGCACAACCCCACGGGGACGACTTTTGGCAAGGAGCTACTGGCCGAAATAGTTACCTTGGCCAAGAGACATGATTGCTTGATCGTCTCCGACGAGGTTTATGAGCACCTCACGTTTGGAGTTGATCATATTCCGATCGCCTGCCTACCAGGTGCGTGGGAGCGGACCATCACGATCTCTTCTGTGGGTAAGACCTTTTCCTTTACCGGCTGGAAGGTTGGCTGGGCGACGGGCCCTGCCAACCTCATCGCAGCGGTGCGGACAGTCAAGCAATTCCTCAGCTACTCATCGGGTACCGCCTTCCAGCCAGCTGTTGCCCAGACACTCGGCTCGGAGGCCCGCTTCTTCACCGATTTCGCCAGAGATCTTGGAGAGCGCAGCGAAGTGCTCGCCGGCGGACTTGAAGCATCCGGCATGCGCGTCTACAGGCCGCAAGGCGCCTACTTCATCGTCGCCGATGTGGCACCCCTCGGTTTCGACAATGCCCTGGACCTGGCACGCCAAATGCCAGAGACGGTAGGAGTTGCGGGAATCCCGTTGTCCGTCTTCTGCCATGAGGAAGGTGCCCGGCGCACGCGAACCCTCATGCGCTTTGCCTTTTGCAAGAAGCCCGAACTCCTCATCGAGGCCTCCCGTCGTCTGTCGACGTTGACCAGCAAGTTGGGTCGCTGAGCATGGTGCAACGGACAAGTCGCTGGCTCGGGAATCTCGGCGCCCATGCCACATTGGAGAAAGATGCCTTCGTCCCGGGCGCATGGGTGCTCACCTTGGGAGGCGCAGAGCAATCCCATGTGAATGTTGAGCACCCGGAAGAGATCTTCTACGAATACCTTCGCAGGCTCGCCAACCACGTGGACATCCATGGCGAACCGGGCCTCGCGTTAAGGGTCCTCCATCTCGGGGCAGGGGCACTGACCCTGGCCCGCTACATCGAGAAGAAGCGCCCTGGAAGTGTCCAGGTCGCAGTGGACCTGGAACGCGAATTGCTCGACTTTGTCCTCGACGCACTGCCGGTATCCGATCCGAAGAACCTCACCACCATCATTGGAGACGCGCGCCACGTGCTGAGCGAGCAACTTGCCGTTGCTCAGTTCGACATCATCGTCCTGGACATCTTCAGTGGGGCAGGGGCGCCGGAGCACCTGACATCATCCGGTTTCTACTCGGAGATGGACGCACTCCTGGGCCCAACGGGGATCGTCTTGGTGAACGTCGGCGATGATCCTCCGTTTGCTTTTGCTGATTCCCAGATCCGCGCCATGTCAAGCGTGTTTACAACGCTCATTGCCAGCGCACCGACCGAAATCTTCTCTAGGAAGTACCCGGGAAACATGATTTTGGCCGGTACGCAATCAAAAATCGACATGTCATCGATGGATCTCCTGCGTGCGGCGGGTCCGCATCCGGGCACCGTCTTATTCGGTGCCGAACTCGATGGGTTCGGCAAACCATAGGCGGGTCTCACCGTATTTCTTGTCCGCGAACTTTTCCAGTCCTTTGGGCCAGGTAGGTTCGGCCGATCTGGCGGAGCGTTCAACAACTACCGTCGCACCGGATTCGAGAACCAGAGACAGCTTCTCAAGGGTTCGAGCCAGTTCTTCATTTGTCAGGGGATACGGCGGATCCATGAAGACAAGATCCCAGCTTCTTCCGGCGCTACCGCCGGGAACCGGGGCAAAGGAATCAAGCACCGTATCAACAGACCCGCGACGCACGGAGACCAGCTCGTTGCGCATCGCTTTGTTCAGAAGACCCGCATTGGTTTGGCACACCGCGACGGCCTTGGGGGCAAGCTCCACGAGCATGACCGCGCGCGCCCCGCGGCTTGCGGCCTCGAGGCCAAGGGAACCGGCTCCGGCGTAAAGGTCGAGTACTCTGGAACCATTGAGCACGTCGTAGCTCTCCAGCCGCGAGAACAGGGCCTCCTTGACCCTGTCGGTGGTGGGCCTGGTTGAATCACCTGGAACGCTTTTCAGTTGTAGGCCTCCGGCTGCGCCGGCCACGATACGGGTCATGGTGTCCTTATCCCCTTTCCAGGAATGCTTGCATGTCTTCATCCACCCATTCCTCTACTGCTGACTGCAGCCCCGGATGGGCCTCGAGGCCGCCTCTACCCTCCACGATGGATTCGGCGGCGGACCTGGCTCCGTCTATAAGTTTGGCGTCCTTCATCACGCGCAGGACCTTGAGGGTGGATCGGGAACCCGATTGGCTGGCTCCCAGGATGTCCCCTTCGCGGCGTTCGTTCAGATCCGACTCTGCCAACAGGAACCCATCGGTGGTCGATTCCACAGCCCGCAGTCGCGTCACCGAGGGGTGCTCGGCATCCAACCATGTGGTCATGAGGCAGGTTCCCGGCAGTCCACCTCGACCGATGCGCCCGCGCAGTTGATGCAATTGCGATATCCCGAAATTTTCCGCGTCAA
Organism: Paeniglutamicibacter antarcticus; assembly: GCF_039544305.1. Classification (NCBI taxonomy): domain Bacteria; kingdom Bacillati; phylum Actinomycetota; class Actinomycetes; order Micrococcales; family Micrococcaceae; genus Paeniglutamicibacter; species Paeniglutamicibacter antarcticus. The sequence goes on along the minus strand of NZ_BAABLK010000024.1, from coordinate 50,322 downwards.
TGATCACCATCAGCGTCGCATTGTGTACATCGACGCCTACTTCGATCACCGTGGTTGATACCAGAATACTGGCTCGACCACTGTCAAAAGCACTCATGGCAACAGCCTTTTCCTCACTCGACATACGCCCGTGAAGGGAACGGATCTCGGTGTCGGCGAAGATGGGCATCGACGTCAGGAGTTCCATCATCTTTTCCACCGTCATCGATGCGGGCTTGGGGTTGTTCTGTCCATCCGCGGTGTCGTTGGGGGCGTCCGCCGGGACCAGGAAGGTGTCTTCCTCGACCGCCTTTTCACTGATCCGCGGGCACACCACATAAACTTGGTGGCCTTTTGAGGTTTCCTCCGCCATCCGGGCAAAGAGTCGTTCCTGCATTTCAGGTACTTGAAGGGGCACGAGGTGCGTGGTAATCGGAGCCCGCCCGGGAGGAAGTGTTTTCATGAGGCTGACTTCGAGGTCGCCAAAGACAGTCATGGCTACGGTGCGCGGGATCGGTGTCGCCGTCATGACGAGCATGTGGGGTGGGGTGTCTGCCTTGGATCTCAAGGTGTCTCGCTGCTCAACTCCGAAACGGTGTTGCTCGTCAACGACCACAAGCCCCAGGTCAACGAATGAGACGACCTCCGAGAGCAATGCGTGGGTTCCCACCAGGATCCCGGTTTCTCCGGAGGCAGCACCAAGCAGTACCTTCCTGCGTGAAGCGGCACCGGCTGAGCCGGTCAGCACGTCAATGCGGGTTGCTCGGGGGTCGGAGCCCAATTCGCCTCCGGCCCCGAGGGAGCCCAGTAGCTTCCTGATCGATTGGTGATGCTGGTGTGCAAGGACTTCTGTGGGTGCAAGGAGAGCGGTTTGTCCGCCGGAGTCAATGACTTGGAGCATGGCTCTCAGTGCGACGAGTGTTTTGCCGGAGCCGACCTCTCCTTGGAGAAGCCGGTTCATTGGATGTCCGCGGACGAGGTCCTCTGCGATTTCCTTGCCGGCCAGCTCCTGTCCCTCGGTCAGGGTGTAAGGCAGCGAGGCATCGAAGGCAGCCAGCAGCCCACCTTGGGTGCCAGGACGCGCGATTGCCGGTAGCGCTCTGCGGTGTTCCCTTCGCTGGGCAAGGGCCAGCTGAAGCAAGAAAGCTTCCTCGAACGCAAATCGTTTCCGTGCAGCATAACCCTGGCCCACTGTCTGGGGCCTGTGGATGTTCTCATAAGCCGTGGCTCGTCGCGGGATTCTCTGGGTTGCCAAGATGGCCTCGGGAATGAACTCGCGAAACCCTGCTGTCCCCACGCGTGCCAGAATTATTTCCATGACCTCGCGGATTTTCCTGTTCGGCAACTTTGCCGTGGCCGGGTAAATGGGAATAGGTCGCGGGTCGGCCTCTTCCGCGGTCTCAAGCAGCGAGTATTCGGGGTGGGTTAGCTCCAGGTGGTTGCGGTACATGCCGACCTTGCCGCTGAACATGGCCGTGGAACCGATTTGCAGATCCCGCTTGGCCTCGTAGCCATTGAAAAACGTCATGCGCAGGGTGGACTGTTCAGGCCCGAGGGCGTCGCTGACAAGGACTTCGAGCAGGAAGCCGGGGCGGGACTGCATGCGCCGCTGGTTCGCCGATTTCACCTCGGCAACGATCGTGACGTCCTCCCCCAGCGGAAGCTCCGAGATCTTGGACAGTTCCCCGATTTCCATGTAGCGGCGGGGGAAATGTCCAAGCATCTGCCCCACGGTGCAATAGCCAAACGCTGTTTCCACCTTGCGTGCGGTGGCGGCACCAAGGACAGCCTCTAGCGGCGTATCGCTTGTAAAGTCCTTCTCATCCGTCATGGGTGCAAAGGTCGGTCACCGTAACATTCACTGGTGAACCTAGGCTGCGGATCATGTCCAGGGCAGTGTCGGCCTCGGGCACATGGACGTGGACCCTCCAACGGTAGCCATCTTCCGTGGAGTTCACCGGGCTCATGATGACCGAGTCTCCGATGGAATCCAGGTGCCCTCGCAAGGTCGCTGCGCCCAGCGCGTCAAGATTGATGGTGCACATGACTTCGACGCCTGTCTCGTTGGAAACCTCGTCGTGGATGTGGGGGTCCTGGATGTCGTAGCCGTGAAGACGGGAGTATTCATCCGGATCGATGATGTGCCCGAGCAGGGCGCCGCGCAACTCGTCCAGGACGATCAGCATGCCCACTGCCCCGGCGTCAACGATCTGTGCCTTGTGCAGGGCTCCGAGTTCGTTTTCCGTCGCAACGACCGCCGCTTCGGCTGCCAAGCACAGTGCGTCAAGCATTTCAACCAGTGCTGCCTTGCTTGCGGGCTCAAGGCCACTGGTCCGGTTGGTGGCCCGAGCCGTCTTTGCGACGACATCCAAGACCGACAGCATGGTTCCGGATACCGGCTCGCTCAGAGCAGACCATGCCCTGACTTTGCCCCTCTCCAGCGCGGTGGCCAAAACCGGTGCAGTCAATCGCTCCACGCCGAAGAGCGGTTCGGCCACCCCCGCCAGGAACACGCCCAGTAAGGTTCCAGAGTTTCCACGTGCCGATTCCATGGCGGCGCGTGATGCCATCGCCAAAAGCTCGCCGATGTTCTCGGTCTCCAGTTTGGAAACTGCATCGTGTGCGCTGCGAGCGGTCAGGTAGAGGTTGCTGCCGGTGTCACCGTCAGCCACCGGGAAGATATTGATCGCATTGAGGCGATCACTATGGTTTCCCAAGCTCTTGACCATTCGCTCAAGCCATTTGGACATGGCCTTGGAATCGGCGTGGATTTTCTGGTTCATGGTGGGTGTGGTCACTGGATCCTTAGAGACCGTTGTTCTCTACGAATTGTCCCACTTCGTCCTTCTTCAAGGCTTCGGCAAAGTTGGAAATCACGTTCATGTCCGGAACCACGATGGACTGTCCGTCGCCCGATCGACCGGTTCCCTTGTTGGGAAGCGTGAAGAAGTGCATGTCGTTGGAACGAACGCTTGTCATCGAGGTGCCCAGCTTGGCTACCTTGACTGCATCGAGTGTCTCATCCACCGCAACGAACGGGGCGAATTCCTTGACCGTTTCGGAGATCTTACCGGGATCGGTCAGGGTTTCCTTGGACATCATGGCTCCCATGACGGCCTTGACGTAAAGCTGCTGGTTGCGCACGCGCTGGTAGTCGCCGTCCTTGAACGCGTACCGCTCCCTGACGAAGGCCAAAGCTTCCTCCCCATCAAGGGTTTGGACGCCCTTGGGGAAAACGATGCCGTTCTTCAGGTGTTGCTTGAAGGGAATCGGGTTGTTCACTTCCACCCCGCCCAGTGCATCGGTAAGGCCCTTGAATCCCTCAAAGTCAATCGACGCAACATGATCGATGCGCGTATCCAAGAGTCCTTCAAGGGTCTGGACGGCAAGCGCCACTCCGCCATAGGCGAAGGCCGCATTCACTTTTGCTTTCCCGTGACCGGGGATGTCCAACCATGTATCGCGCATGATCGAGGTGACGTAAACGCCCTCCCTGTCCGCGGGGATGTGGACAACCATCATGGTGTCCGAGCGACCGCCATTGGGAAGTGAGGCAAAGTTCTCTTCACCTTGATCCGTGGCGCGCGTGTCATTTCCCAACAGCAGGATGTTGACAGCGTCCTTGGCAGCCTCCGGCTTTTCCGGGCGCAAGGATTCCTCGGGGAATGCACCCTCGAGCTTGGTGGTTCCGTTGTCAAAACTGCGCGCGAGCGAAAACAGGTATCCTCCGGCTACGAGCAACGCAATCAGGACCAGTGACAATGCCCCCAAGAGGATCATCAGTCCAGTGCGTTTCTTCTTCTTTGGTGATTCGTAGTCTGTGTCCTCGAAGGACCCGTTCAAATGTGTCATCCATGCCTCTCAAGCAAATACTCACTTCATACTAGTCATGTCCTACGACGGGTAAGCTCTTTAAGTGCCCAGATTGATTTTTAGTAGCCCAGATTCCCCGAACTCACAGCTGCCTCCCAGACAAGCTCCACCCAAAAAGCGCCATAAAGCTCGTTTCGCCGTCGTAGCCGTTGCTTCGATCGCAGGCGCCCTGGTCCTTTCCGGCTGCGCTTCGATCGCCAACGTCCAAGCAGCCGACGATGCAGGAAATCCGTTGTGTGCCGAAATGATGGTGTTGCTTCCCCCGGAGATCTCAGACCAGAAAAAGCGTCAAACCAACAGCCAGGCCACTGCCGTCTGGGGCGACCCCGCGCAGCTGGTGCTGCGCTGCGGCGTCACGTCCCCGCCGCCATCCACCGACCCCTGCGTCAGCGTCAATGGCGTCGATTGGTTGGCCAAGGAAGGCAAGGAAGTCTGGACGCTCACGACCTACGGCAGGGTCCCCGCCACGGAACTGGTGTTTGATCCCAATGTGATTCCCTCAAGCACGGTCCTGGCCACGCTGTCATCGGCAGCTTCCAAGATCCCTGCCGAGCGCACCTGCACGGATGTCAGCAAAAGCGTGGATGTGCCTTAGCGGCAATGATCAGCAGCAAACGAGCGGCACCTCACCGTGAGATGCCGCTCGAGTGAAGGCAGTGGTGCCTAGCGCAGGCCGGTCTTGCGGTTCAGGCCCAAGTGGATCAGTTCGTCGATGAGTTCACCGTAATCAACACCCGTCTTGGACCACATGTGCGGGTACATGCTTGAAGGCGTGAATCCGGGCATGGTGTTGATCTCATTGATGATCCATTTGCCCTCGGGGGTGTAGAAGAAGTCGACCCTTGAGAGGCCTTCGGCGTTCACCGCGTCAAAGGCCTCCGCAGCCAGGCGACGTACTTCCGCGGTGGCTTCACTGTCCAGGGACGCAGGGCAGCTGAGCTGGGCGGCAGCTCCGTTGACGTACTTGGCGTCAAAGTCGTAAAAGGTGTGGCCGGCGTCGTCAACGACGATTTCGCCGGGCATCGATGCCCTTGCCGATAACGAGCCGCGTCCCTCAAGGACACCGCATTCGATTTCCCGACCAACAATGCCGGCTTCAACGATGACCTTGGGATCGTGGATGCGCGCTTCAACAATAGCGGCGACCAACCCATCGGAGGTGTCCACCCGCGTGATTCCAACGGAAGAGCCTGCTCGTGCAGGCTTTACGAAGAGCGGGTAGGCCAGGGCCTTCACCGACTCCAGACATGCTTCTTGGTCACGTTCCCACGCCTTGTCTCCGATGACGACGTAGGGTCCAACCTCGAACCCAGCGGCTTCAAAGACAACCTTCATGAAGTGCTTGTCCATGCCGATGGCGCTTGCGGCAATGCCCGAGCCCACATACGGGACGTCCACCATTTCCAGCATTCCCTGCAGCGAACCGTCCTCGCCAAAGGGGCCATGAAGCAACGGGAAGACCAAGTCAATCTCTCCCAGGCTCCTCACGGCATGGGCGGCATCCGAGGCAAGCAGTTCGTGGCTGCCTGGTTCGCCGGTCAAACGCAGGAACTCGCTACCGGCTGTGACCTCGGGCTTCTGGTTGTTGGACAACGACCACGTACTGAAGTCCTGGTCCACGAGGGTCCAGGCTCCGTCCCGGGTGATCCCCACGGGCACGACATCGTATTTATCGCGGTCAATGGCATCGAGCACACCGGCGGCGGTCACGCAACTGACCGGGTGTTCGGATGAGCGTCCCCCGAAGAGCAGCATGACCCGGGGCTTGCGGATATTTCGTTGACTCATGTCAATTCACCTTCAGACTTTAGTTGACGCCCCAGCAGGCGTGCTCCCATGTTTTCAACGCTCAGCGTGCCTTCAAGGACCATGACCACGGCCTCTGTTATGGGCACTTCCACGTTGTGGCGTGTTGCCAGATCCAATACCGCACGCCCGGATTTGATGCCCTCGGCCGTCTGTGACATCCGGTCGTTGACCTCATCAAGGTAGAGCCCTTGGCCGAGCAACCGGCCAGCCGTGTTGTTTCGTGAGAGCGAAGAGGAACAGGTGGCTACCAAGTCCCCCAGGCCTGCCAGTCCGGAGAGGGTCTCGTAGCTTCCACCCAGGGCCAAGGCCAGACGCGTGGTCTCGGCAAGTCCTCTAGTGATGAGTGAAGACTTGGTGTTGTCTCCCATTCCCATGCCATCACAGATACCCACGGCCAAGGCAATGACATTCTTGGCAATTCCACCTATTTCAACACCGATGATGTCCGAGTTGGTATAGGGGCGAAAGTAGTCGGTCGAGCATAGTGAAGCGATCCATGTGGCTGTGTCGAGGTCGGAACAGGCCACTACGGATGCAGTGGGCTGCTTCCTGGCAATCTCCATGGCCAGGTTGGGCCCGGAAAGCACGGCGATCCGGTCAGGGGAAATATCAACTTCTGCGGCAATCACTTCGCTCATCCGTGCATCGGTATCCCGCTCGAGGCCCTTCATCAGGGACATGAGAACAGAATTTGGCTCGAGTGAGTCTTTGAATGACGATAGCTGCCCACGCACGCTCTGGGCTGGTACGGCCAGAACCACCAGGTCGGCACCGGCGAGAACCTCCGCAGCGCTGGAGGAGCACGTGATATTGGAAGGAAGCACCGTTTCCCTCAGGTAGCGGGAGTTGGTGTGTTTGGTGTTGATCTCGACCGCGACTTCGTCCCGGCGCGCCCAGATCATGATCTCGGTGCCCGCCTCGGCTCCGGAATCGGCCAGCACCTTGGCGAAGGTGGTTCCCCAGCTTCCGGCGCCCATCACAGCAATTTTCCCTGGTGCGGGTCTCATCTATTTGTCCTTCTTGCCATTAGTGGGTGACCCTCCGTCGTAGTTGCGTCCCTTGGTCGCTTGGCCGTGGTCCGCCGGGTCCCACAAAATCTCGGGAGCGGTCTGGCCGCGCAATTCGGCGACATCCTTCAGGATGGCGCGCATGATCCGCTCGGTCGCTTCAAGGAGCACCTTACGTGTCAACGGCACGCCCCGCAGGTCATCAAGGTCAACGGGATCGCCGGCGACGACGGTTACCCGTTTGCGGGGAAAGAGCTCGATGCCCTTGGCGTAGCGCGGGAACAGCTCCTGGGCGCCCCAGTGGGCCATAGGGATCACCGGTGCCCCTGTTTGCAGGGCAAGGCGCGCCGCACCTGTGTGACCGCGCATGGGCCACAGCTCGGGATCGCGTGTCAGCGTGCCCTCGGGGTAAATGATGATGACACCGTTGGCGTCAAGAACCTCACGGGCGGCCTTCAGCGACTGCGAGGCGCCGGTGGACGATCTCGCAACCGGAACCTGTCCGGTGTTGCGCAGGATGGTTCCCAGCACCGGAACCTTGAACAAGGATTCCTTGGTCAGGTAGCGGGGGTAGCGTTTGGAACTGTAGATCGCATGGCCAACTACCAGGGGGTCGATTTCCGTCACGTGGTTGGGGCACAGGATAAAGCCGCCGCTGGGCAGTTTTTCGAAATCCCGCCACGTTCGACCGATCATCAGGTTCAGGACCGGCCGAACGATTCCGGCAGCAATGGCAAACGCGGTTTTTGTACCGCGGGATTCTTTCATGCAAGTCAGCCTATAAGGATGAGGCCAGTTCATTCATCTCGACGCGCGCACCCAAGCCGGTGAGCTTCTCCATGAACTTTTCGTAGCCCCGGTTGATCAGCTCGATACCGGTCACGTGGCTGGTCCCCTCCGCGGCCAGGGCCGCAATCAGGTGCGAGAACCCGCCGCGCAGGTCGGGGATGTCAATGTCCGCGCCGGTCAACGGAGTCGGCCCGGTGATCACTGCAGAGTGCTTGAAGTTCCGCTGGCCGAAGCGGCACGGGATTGCTCCGAGGCATTCGCTGTGCAGCTGAACCCTAGCACCCATCTCCACCAACGCCGTGGTGAAACCGAAACGGTTCTCATACACGGTTTCGTGGATGATGGATACACCGCTGGCCTGGGTCAGCGCCACGACCAGGGGCTGCTGCCAGTCGGTCATGAAGCCGGGGTGGACGTCGGTTTCCAAGATCAAGGGCTTCAGTTCGCCCCCGGGGTGGAAGAATCGAATACCGTCATCGGTGACCTCGAACTCCCCACCGATCTGACGGTAAGTGTGCAAGAAGGACGTGAGATTGCGCTGTATGGCCCCCTCAACGAAGATGTCTCCCTTGGTGACCAGAGCCGCCGATGCCCAAGAAGCGGCTTCGTTGCGATCCGGCAGCGCCTTATGGTTATAACCCTTAAGTTTTTCGACCCCGGTGACGCGAATGACACGATCACGGCCGACCGTGATGAGGGCACCCATTTTTTGAAGCAGGGAAATCAGGTCGAGGATCTCGGGTTCAACGGCCGCATTTTCCAGCTCGGTGGTGCCCTTGGCACGCACGGCGGTCAGCAACACCTGTTCGGTGGCACCGACGCTCGGGTACGGCAGGGATATCTTCGCGCCGGTCAGGCCGTGCGGCGCACGGATAGTGGTGCCGAACGGGCCGGCCTTGTCGATCTCGGCGCCGAAGTGGCGCAGCACATCGAGGTGGAAGTCGATGGGACGGTCACCAATCTTGCATCCACCGAGGTTGGGGATCAAGGCCTCACCCAGGCTGTGAAGCAGGGGGCCACAAAAGAGGATCGGGATACGGGAGTCACCGGCATGGGTGTCAATCTCATTGCTGGTGGCTGTCTTGGTGCCACTGGGATCCATTGTCAGATCCCCGGTGGCCTCGTCCTTGGTGACGGTAACACCGTGGATCTTCAAGAGGCTGGTGACAACGGCAACGTCTTTGATTTCCGGGACGTTGCGCAAGACAGAGGGACAGTCGCCCAAGAGGGCAGCAACCATGGCCTTGGGGACCAGATTCTTGGCACCCCGAACTGTTACCTTGCCTTTGAGTGGCACGCCGCCGTGAATCGTTAGGACTTTCCCCATGAACTTAAGTACCTCACCAAGATTGTTAGGCCTTCGAAACCGAAGGTAAGACTAAGCAAGCATACAGCCCCCGGCAGTGCCGGAGGCTGAATGGATGATGTAACGCTGGTCGCTTCCAGAGCCCGAACAGCCGCCGTTTTATCCTCATCCCGTCGATGATCAGTGACGATCGAGGGGTCCGTGATGGCGGTTAAGCGTTCGGCTGAGGCTTAGGAAAGACGCGCCGGGAGCGTTAGTGGCTTGAACGCCGGGCGCTGGGATTCGAACACGGTGATTTCGTCCTCGTGCTGGAGGGTAAGGCCGATATCGTCGAGGCCTTCCATCAGACGCCACCGCGTGTAGTCATCGATCTCAAACGGGGCGATGATCGATCCGCAAGTGACCGTTCGCGCCTCGAGGTCCACCGTGATTTCGGTCCCCGGATTGTTCTCGATTTCCTTCCAAATCAACTCCACGTCGCTCTGCGCCACCTGAGCGGCAACTAAACCCTGCTTGCCCGAGTTGCCCCTGAAGATATCGGCAAAGCGTGAGGAAATCACGGCCCTGAAGCCGAAGTCCTTCAGTGCCCACACGGCGTGCTCGCGAGAGGATCCGGTGCCGAAGTCGCGTCCAGCTACAAGCACCGATCCCTGGGAGAACGGTTCTTGGTTCAGGATAAAGGACTCATCCTTGCGCCACCCTGCGAAGAGTGCGTCCTCGAACCCGGTGCGCGTGATGCGCTTGAGGTAGACGGCCGGGATGATCTGGTCGGTGTCCACATTGCTTTGGCGCAGCGGGACGCCGATTCCGGTATGCGTGCTGACTTTCTCCATGATGAATCCTTAGGCTACTTTGGCGGACGAGGACAGGGCATCGAGATCGGATGGCGAAGACAGAGTTCCGCGGATGGCCGTCGCGGCGGCCACGATCGGGGAGACCAAGTGGGTGCGTCCGCCCTTGCCTTGGCGCCCCTCGAAGTTGCGGTTGGAGGTCGAAGCGCAACGCTCGCCCTCGGCGAGCTGGTCCGGGTTCATCCCCAGGCACATGGAGCATCCGGCGAAGCGCCATTCGGCTCCGAACTCCTTGAAGATCTTGTCCAGGCCTGCGGCTTCGGCTTCGAGGCGGACGCGCGCGGAACCGGGCACCACGATCATGCGGATATCTGGGTCCTTGACCTGGCCCTCGATGATGGCGGCTGCCGCGCGGAGATCTTCCATGCGGCTGTTGGTGCAGGATCCCAAAAATACCGTGTCGACACGGATCTCTTTCATGGGTGTTCCGGCTTTCAGGTCCATGTACGCCAAGGCGCGTTCGCAGGCGGCCCGTGCGTTCTCGTCCTCGAAGTCTTCCGGTGCAGGCACCGAGCCGGAGAGCGAAACGCCTTGGCCCGGGTTGGTTCCCCAGGTCACGAAGGGCTCCAGGGTGTCGGCATCCAGGAACACCTCGGCATCAAAGCTCGCGCCCTCGTCGGTTGCCAGGGTGTCCCAATCGGTGAGCGCTGCGTCCCAGTCGGCGCCCGTCGGTGCGTGTGGGCGCCCCTGGATGTATTCGTAGGTGGTGGCATCCGGGGCAATCATTCCGGCGCGGGCGCCGGCTTCGATCGACATGTTGCAGATGGTCATCCGGGCATCCATGGACAGAGAGCGTATGGCGGAACCACGGTACTCAAGGACGTAGCCCTGCCCGCCACCGGTGCCGATCTTGGCAATGACCGCCAGGATGATGTCCTTGGATGTCACGCCCGGCTTCAATGTTCCCTCGACGTTGATGGCCATGGTCTTGAATGGCTTCAAGGACAGTGACTGGGTTGCCATGACGTGTTCGACCTCTGAGGTGCCGATGCCGAAGGCCAGGGCACCGAAGGCTCCGTGGGTGGAGGTGTGCGAATCACCGCAGACAACGGTCATGCCCGGCTGGGTCAACCCAAGCTGGGGCCCGACCACGTGGACGATGCCTTGTTCCTTGTCGCCGAGCGAGTGCAGGCGGACGCCGAACTCTTCGCAGTTCTTGCGCAGTGTCATGATCTGCGTGCGGCTGGTCAAGTCGGCGATCGGCTTGTCGATGTCCAGCGTCGGGGTGTTGTGGTCCTCGGTGGCGATCGTCAAATCCGCTCGGCGCAGTGGGCGCCCGGCCAGCCGTAGGCCCTCAAAGGCCTGCGGGGAAGTCACCTCGTGAACCAGGTGGAGGTCGATATAGATCAGGTCGGGCTGGCGCGCCGCGCCAGCCCCCTCGCCCTTGCGCACCACGTGTGCGTTCCATACTTTTTCTGCCAGCGTCTGTGCTGCCTGGTGTGCGGCCATGACCGACTCCCTCACTTGATAAAAATCCTATGTTCCAACTGTTCCACCGCTACACCCGTAATATCCAGTGCACCGACTTGCATCTCAAATGGTGAGACTGCAATATCATACTATGGACAATTCAAGTGGCGTGGGCGTCATCGACAAAGCGGCCCTTATCCTCAACGCACTCGAGGCGGGGCCCACTTCCTTGGCCCAACTGGTCGCGCTGACCAAGATCTCGCGGCCCACCGTGCACCGCTTGGCCCAAGCCCTGGTGCACCACCGTCTGGTCGGCAAGGACATCCACGGTAGGTTCGTCTTGGGCGGGCGCTTGGTGGAGCTGGCTTCCGCCGCGGGCGAGGACCGCCTGATAGCCGCTGCCGGACCTTTGCTTCTCCAGTTGCGCGACACCACCGGTGAAAGCACCCAGGTGTTCCGCCGGCAAGGCGCCTACCGCGTATGCGTCGCCTCCGCGGAACGGCCGGTTGGCTTGCGTGACACCATACCCGTGGGAACCCAGCTGTCCATGAAGGCCGGTTCTGCAGCACAGGTGCTGCTCGCCTGGGAAGACCACGAGCGTCTCCTTGACGGCCTGCACGGTGCAAGGTTCACCCCGACGATCCTTGCGGGAGTCAGAAGGCGTGGCTGGGCCCAGTCTTTGGGCGAACGCGAACCGGGCGTTGCTTCGGTCTCCGCTCCAGTACGCGGGCCTTCGGGTCGTGTGATCGCTGCGGTGTCCATGTCCGGACCGATAGAACGTTTGTCACGCCAGCCGGGCCGGACACACCAGGAAGTCGTGGTGCAAACGGCCAACGCGCTGAGCGAAGCCTTGCGCAAGACCGGGGATTGAGTCAGCCACCGAAATGGTCGAATCCCTGCGCGGATACCGGGGCCTCCCCATCCACTAGGACCTTCCGGTCCCCTGAACCATCGTCGGCTTCCAGGACAGTGCCTACCGCCCGGAATCCATCCGGCAGGGCTTCGGCGCTGGAAAAGGTTGCCAGCAGTCCGTGGTCCTCGCCTCCGCCCAGGACCCAGTCCAGGGGATCGATGCCCAGGCGTTGCGCTGCGGAGAGCAATTTCTGCAGGTCATCCGCGAGGGTGTTTGTCTGGAAGTTGATGCCAACTCCACTGGCCACGGCCATTCGGAGTCCGTCCTTGAGCAACCCGTCAGACAGATCCATCATGGCAGTGGCACCTGCCCTGGCTGCTTCGGGCCCGGAATCCAAGGGCGGGGACGGGCACCGTTGCCCAAACACCAGAACCCGGTCCGCCTCGGACCATTCCAAATGGGAAACCGGGGAATCAAGCAAGGCCAACCCTGCTGCGGCCATACCGAGCACACCGCATACGGCCACCACGTCCCCGGGTTTTGCACCGCTACGCAGGATTGGCCTATCGGTTGCCAAGCTCCCCGTCAGTGCTGCGGTGATCGAGAGTTCGGATCCTTGGCCCAGGTCTCCCCCGCCAATGGCGCAATAGCTAGCCCCGAGTTCCCGCATCGCGGCGCTGAACCCCTCGGCAAGGTCTTCAACCCACGACACCGGGGTTTGGTGCGGCAGCGTCAAGGAAATCACTGCAGAGGTGGCGATGGCACCCATTGCGTTGACGTCGGAAAGGTTTTGGGCCGCCGATTTCCAACCGACATCGAAGCCACTGGTTTCAAACCCGCTGGGCCAGTACAACCTGAAGTCCTGGTTTTCAACCAAGGTGTCCACGGTGAAAACGAACTTGCCGCCCGGTGCGGCAATCAGCGCAGCATCGTCCCCCGGTCCAAGCAGGGGCTTCGCACCGCGAAGACGCGGAAGGATGCGTGAGAGCAAGCCGCTTTCGCCCAGCTTCCCGACGGTCAAGACGTTATTTTCCGGCACGTGCCAAGGCTCCAATGAAGAGGTTGTGTCGTGTGAGTTCGGCGTTTACCGGTTCAACGACGGAACGGATTGCGACGGCGCCCACGGCTGCGTGGAGTGCTTTCCTGGCCTTGCGGGCCCTGCCCGCGGAACCGATGCGGGCAACGAGCCCAGTAGCAAGACCCAAGACGATACCCAGCAATATGCCGATGAACACCATCAGGGTCGGAACCGGGAAGCCCTCCACCTTGGGCGCCTCGGGAACCGTGAACTGGAAGTACTGGGCAGCAAACAAGGCGCCCAGCCACAGGGCACCCGCCAGTGCCGTGACCAGCGAAATCCATTGGATGAGAGAAACCACCGGCCACCACCAGGCTCCCTTTCGGGCTCCGATGTCGGTGTTGGCGATGGCCTGGTCCAATTCATCGGGCAGGGTGTCCCCCCCTGCTCGAGCCGCACGTCTGATGGCACCCTGCCAAGCTTCGGGTGCACCTTCGCTGGCTTCTGCGGCAAAGTGCCGAACAGCGGAGTCCGCTTGGGCCTTTTGGGCTGCGCCGGGAGCCGGGAGGGAGGTGCGGTTCAACCTCGGATTCACGTCTTGGCTCTTGAGGTTCAGCCGGCGAAGTGGATCCGGACGTACCTTGGCCAGCCAGCGCGTCAGCGGCCAGCCGGTTTTTTTGTGGGCGTCGAGCCTGTAGGAACGACGCACTGCCCCAACGACCGTATCGACTCCTGCTGCGCTTGCAAGCTCACCGGTGAGCGTCTTGGTTGCGATTTGACCCGGAAGTTTCAGTTCCTCAAGGGTGGATCCTTCGCCCATGCGTTCGGCCACGCTTGCCACGTCGGCGGTCAGCCTTCGTGTGGTGGCGCCACGTTCGGTCACCACACGGGCGATCTCCCGCGCCAAATTGTCCACACCTTCACCGGTCAGCGCCGATACACCGAGCAGTTTCGGGTTTTCCAAGCCGTCAGCCAGGAGTATGGATTGCAGCGACTCCATGACCGGTCCGCGTTCTTCGTCCCTGAGCTTGTCGATCTGGTTCAGCACCACCAGGGTGACCGAGCCATGGGTAGCCAATGGCCTGATGAAATCATGGTGGACAGCGGCGTCAGCGTATTTTTGCGGATCAAGGACCCAGATCAAGACGTCCACCTGGCCGGCAAGCTTGGTGGCTATCTCACGGTTGGCAGCCATGGTGGAGTCGAAATCGGGGAGATCCAGCAGGATCAGGCCGTTCGCTTCTTTTTCTGATCCAAAGAATCCCTTTTTTTCCAGGCGCAATGGCGAGTCAAGGGTATGCCGTTCCTGGACTCCCAGCCAGTCAAGCAATGGATCGGCCCCGTCCCGACCCCAGATTCCCGCCAACGGCTGGTTGGTGGTGGGTCGGATCGCCGCTGTCCGCGCCAGATCCTGCCCTGCCACCGCATTGAACAAGGAAGACTTGCCACTGCCTGTAGCCCCAAAGAATCCGACGACCGTATGCTCGGCCGAAAGGGTCCGGCGGGTGGAGGCACGTTCAAGGACCTGCCATGAAACATCGCAGAGGCTTGCATCGATACGAGCGGCACCTAGCTCGGTGGCTTCCTTGAGCGCTTCGAGCCTCAGTTCAAGCGGGCTGGCGGTGGTTGCTTGTCGGCGGCGGCTCATGCACCTTGCTCCCTGGCCAGTCGGCGTATTGCAGCCGAATTCTGTTTCATGGTCTTGGCCTCAACAGACGTGGGGATGCCTTCAAGGAGGGAAAGGAATCGTTGCTTCTCTTGTTCCAACAGATCCGTGCAACGGGTTGCCAGGGAGTCCTTCGCTCGTTTGGTAAGCCGACGCACTGCGTCTTCCCCGAAGATGGCCTCCAGTAGTTTCTGCCCGACAACCGCAGAGCCGCCGGCAATGCCGACTTCCAACCCCGTCAATCCTGCGGTGGAAGCAAAGACAACAACCATGAGTGCAACGGCAACACCGTTGACTCCAAAGGAAACCATCCGTGCAGTCATGCGTTTGTTGGCTCCCTCGGTGCGAATGATTTCCATCAAATCCCCCTGCCAGGCACGAACCTGTTCGGCGACCCGCTCGGAGAACCCCTCTGAGAGAGTACCCAGGTTGGCGTTGCCGGCCAGGGCGGCCCCTGCCGGGTCCGCGCGCCACCGCGCCTCGGTGGCTTCGCTGGCTTTCGCGGCTTCGGCCACGACGACGGCATGCAAGCCGCTTTCAATGGCGGCTTCGACATGCTCAACCGGCTTGGGTTTTCCGGTGAAGAAAGCGCCGATCCTGTCCCTGAGCCTACCGATCCCGGATTCCAGTGACCGGAAGAACTCGCCGGTTCCCACGAAGTCCTGCCAGCGAGCCAAGACCTCGCCGCGCAACAGGGTTCCGTCTTGCACGCTGGTCAGGATTCCGGCGTGGGCGTCTTCGAAGGCGTCCTGCGCATACTGTGCCAGCCTGCGTCCTTGGGCGCACTGCTCGCCCATGGCCATCGATATGCTCTCCCCGCGTCCGGCCAGCCTGCCAAGTGCACCTGCGAGGGTCTGGCGGGCTATGGCGGCCCGTGATTCACTGTTGTCTGCCAACGCTCCCAGCCAAGATTTCAGCGGATCCACGGTGCTGGCGGGCAGCATGTCCAATTCATCGAGGTCGAGTTCCGGGATAATGAACAGCTCGGCGTGAGAGAGTCCTTCACGTTGCAGCATGCCTCGCAGGTCGTTGGCGATCTCAACTTCGGCTCCTGCGGGCACCCGGTCCAGGACCACCGCCAGTGTGATGTTCCGGCCGGCCGCTTCGGTCAACAGTCTCCACGGGACGGCGTCGGCGTACCTGTTCGCGGTGGTGACAAAGATCCACAGGTCCGCGGCGGCGAGGAGCTGCCCGGCAAGGCGCCTGTTTTCATCGGAGATCGAGTCGATGTCCGGGGCATCGAGGATCGCGATGCCGCGCGGGACCGCGTCGTCTTGGAGCAGGATGATGGACCCGGTCACCGCCGCGTCGGGTGTCGCACCGACCCGGTTTGCCCGAAGCTGTTGGTTTGCCCCGATGGCGGTTCCGGTGATGCGGCGCAGTTCCGGGAGGATACGGTCGTTTTCCAGCCAAGCCCTGTCCAGTTCGTGGTGAAGCAAGATGGGTTGGCGGGTGGTGGGCCGGATAGCTCCGGCACGGGTCACCGGGTGGCCGATCAGTGCGTTGACCAGAGTGGATTTCCCCGCACCCGTAGAGCCTCCGACCACTGCGAGCAATGGCGCGTCCAGGGCGCGGTAGCGCGGCAGGATGTAGTCATCGAGTTGCTGTACAGCGCTGCGTGCTGCTTCCCGTTCCAGGCTAGCTCCGGTGATGTCCAGCGGAAGGATGTTCCCGGCCAGGTCGTCCCTGACAATGGTGAGCAGGTTGATGGCTTCCATGTCTGCCGGCATGGCAGTGTGCGGAGGCGAACTCTCTGGTTCGGAGCCATTACTAGTAGTCACCACTACATCATGCCAAAGAGTTGGGCTTTATAGTTGCAAGCGCGGCTTCATTGTTCGCTAAGAAACGGAAGCCGAGGTTAAATACAAAGGGTTCCAAACCGTGGTCTGGAACCTTTGCGCTGGTGACCCCAGCGGGATTCGAACCCGCGTTACCGCCGTGAGAGGGCAGCGTACTAGGCCGCTATACGATGGGGCCGCATAGCTGCAACGTTTTAGGACTGTTACCGTCCGATTCACCTGAATCGTGACCCCAACGGGATTCGAACCCGTGTTACCGCCGTGAGAGGGCAGCGTACTAGGCCGCTATACGATGGGGCCGTATGCTCTGCTCGGAGGACTTTCGCCCCCCAAGCAGACCGGTCTCCGCTTTCGCGAAGACCGTGACGCTGGGGTACCAGGACTCGAACCTAGAATGTTGGTACCAGAAACCAGTGTGTTGCCAATTACACCATACCCCACAGCGCTTGAGCTCACCCTCCGGCTCTCTTGTCGAAAGCTTTCCTGCGCCTCAGCACGAGAAATAACTATACCGGCGGATCCGCACAAAGTACAAATCAGGTGGCCACTAGGGGCCTAACGGCCCCACATCCCCGAGTTCATACGCATTTCCGTCGCGAAAGTACCCAGATTCGACAGGATTCCCGCCGACTGCGTTTTGTGATCTGCCGCACGATCCAACAGGAGTCCTTGAAGGCCCGCATTGGCGGCTCCCTGTACGTCGTTGACCGGGTTGTCTCCTACGTACAAGGTGGCACCATGGCTGCTTCCCAGCAGCCGGCACCCTTCGTGAAACGGACGAGGATCGGGCTTCGGTGCCCCAACGGTGTCCGAACCCACGAGGACATCTATCCTGTGCAGGCCAGAAAGTTTGAGCTTGTTTCGCTGGTAGCTCTCCACATTGTTGCTCACAGCCCCATAGGGGATCGAGAGCTCATCCAGGGCATCAAGACATTCGTGGACATCGGGGAAAGGCGCCCACAAACTTTGCACCACGTCCTCGTATCTGGTGCTCCAATCACCCATGGCCTCCGCCGGTGGGGCTTGAACACCCGCGAGTCCATAGGCCCGCCGGATACGCTCGACGCGCTGGCCAAGGAACGTCAGCTCACCGGTCATGTAGCGTTCGTAGGCTCCTGCGCCGTCATTGGCGTAGTCCCGGGCCACTTCCTCGCGCCGGGAAGCGGGTATCTCGCCGAAGTCCCCGCCGGTGAGCTGGTGAAAGCCTTGGATCGCCGCGGAGTTCAAGTCAACCAGGGTGTCATCGATGTCAAAGAGGACTCCCTCGATCCGAGTGGCGGTGCTTATTCCGTGAGTCGGCCCGAGGGCGTCTTTCGTGTTCTCCATGATTCTTCGCTGCTCCCGGCTACCGGGTGGCCCGGAACGCGCGTACGCGGTTCATCGAGGACTCCTTGCCCAGGATCACCATGGATTCAAAGAGAGGCGGTGAGATGCGCTTGCCTGAGACCGCCGTGCGGATGGGACCAAAAGCATGACGCGGCTTGATTCCCAACCCTTCCACCAGCGCGGACTTCAAGACGTCTTGGATGGTTTCGGCATTCCATTGTGGAGCCGCCTCCAAGGCGGCGATTCCTGCGTCCAGGACCTCGGCCGTGTTTTCCGGCAGTCCCTTCAGAGCGTCGGCCGCAGGCTCGATGGATGAATCCTCGGTGAAGAGGAACTCCAGCATTTCCGGTGCTTCGCCCAGAAGTGTGATGCGTTCCTGCACCAAGGGTGCGGCTTCGGCGAGGATCTCGTTTTGGCGATCGGTGAGCGTCTCCCCCACCAGTCCGTGCGCCTGCAGGTACGGAACCAAACGTGCGCGGAAATCCTCGGCGTCCAGCATTCGCACATGAGTGCCGTTGATGGCTTCGGCCTTCTTGATGTCAAAGCGTGCGGGGTTCGAGAGCACGTCGTGGATATCGAACTTGGCGATGAGCTCTTCGCGGGTGAAGATGTCCTCGTCCGCGCTCAAAGACCAGCCCAGCAGTGAAAGGTAATTCAACAGGCCCTCGGGGATGAACCCGCGGTCCCGGTGAAGGAACAGGCTGGATTCGGGATCACGCTTGGAGAGCTTCTTATTTCCCGCCCCCATCACGTAGGGCAGGTGGCCGAAGAGCGGCATGTATGCGGCGACACCAATAGCGATCAGCGCACGGTACAGGGCGATTTGGCGCGGCGTCGAGGAAAGCAGGTCCTCGCCGCGCAACACGTGGGTGATTCCCATTAGCGCGTCATCAACGGGGTTGACCAAGGTGTAGAGCGGCTGGCCGTTGGCGCGGACGACCACGAAGTCGGGAACCGAACCGGCCTTGAAGGTGATTTCACCGCGCACCAGGTCGGTGAACGTCAGGTCCTCGTCGGGCATGCGCACGCGCAGCACCGGCTCGCGGCCCTCTGCGCGGAAGGCAGCGACTTGTTCCTCGCTCAGGGTCCGGTCGTACCCGTCGTATCCGAGCTTCGGATCCCTGCCGGCCGCTTTGTGGCGTGCTTCGACTTCCTCGGGTGTGGAGAAGGATTCATAGACGTGCCCACCGGCGCGCAGCTTGGCAATGACGTCTTGGTAGATGTCCCCGCGCTGGGACTGGCGATAGGGTTCGTGGGGTCCGCCGACGTTGACGCCTTCATCCCAGGTGATGCCGAGCCAGTCCAGGGCGTCAAGGAGTTGGTGGTAGCTCTCTTCGGAGTCTCGCTTGGCATCGGTGTCTTCAATGCGGAAGATCATCTTTCCGCCGGTATGGCGGGCGTAGGCCCAGTTGAACAGGGCCGTGCGGATCAGGCCAACGTGCGGTGTGCCGGTCGGGGACGGGCAAAAGCGTACGCGGACGGGGGTTTCATCGGTCACGGTGGGAATGAGGGAAGCATCAGTCATGATTTGACCATTCTATGCCGCAGCAGGCAACCAGCCCGCAAGCGGCAACGCGTGTGGCCCCGGCGGCGGCAGTTAAGCGAGTGTGGCCCCGGAAATAACGGGGCCACATCGACATAAGCAGGAAGTCACCGCTGCTAGCGGCGGAAGGTGTTGGACAACGTTCCTATTCCTTCAATCTCCACTTCAACGCGTTGGCCCTCGATGACCTGGCCCACTCCCGCGGGGGTTCCAGTCAGGATCACATCCCCCGGAAGCAGGGTGAAGGATTCGGAGGCATAGGCGATGAGCTCGTTGATGCTCCACACCATCTCGGAGGTGTTGCCTTCCTGGACAACCTCGCCGTCCAGCCGCGTGGTCAGCTGGGCATCCTCGTGATCCAGTTCGGTCTGGATCCATGGACCTAGCGGGCAGGATCCGTCCCAGCCCTTGACGCGGGCCCAAGGTGCGCCGGGACGCACGGCGTCACGCGCGGTGAGGTCATTGGCGATCGTGTAGCCAAAAATGACGTCCTGGGCCTTTTCCGCCGGAACGTCCTTGCAGATGCGTCCGATGACCACAGCCAGTTCGCCCTCGTAGGCAACATCCTCCGAGTAGCTGGGCAAGGTGATCGGATCACCCGAACCGACCACCGTCGTGTTTGGCTTCAGGAACATCAAGGGCTCGGCGGGAACCTCGTTGCCTCCTTCGGCTGCGTGGTTCGGGTAGGTGCGCGCGAAGCCAACCACCTTGGAGCGGGGAATGATCGGGGCCAGCAAACGGACATCTTCAAGCTTGTGCCTGGCACCGGTTGGCTTGATTCCTTGAAAGAACGGGTCACCGGCAATGACGATGACCTCGTCATCTTCCACCACGCCGTACAGGGGGTCATTGTCAACGACAAAACGAGCAATAAGCATGGGCTAAATCCTAGTGGTTTCATCGGTTCCGGAATGCCGATTTGTTTTTTTGGGCATCTTTGGTGTGGCCTCGGTCTCGTCCTCTTGCACGGCCGGGGTTTCGTCCGGGTAGCCATGAGGATTCGACGACTGCCAGCGCCACATGTCTTCGACCATCTGCTCGAGACCACGTTCGGCTTTCCAGCCGATTTCCTCTCGGGCCAGGGCAGGATCCGCGTAACTTGAAGCAACATCCCCGGGGCGGCGGTCCACGATCTCGTAAGGTATTGCGCGCTCCGAGGTCCGAGCGAAAGCCTGGATTACCTCGAGCACCGAGGAACCGTGTCCGGTTCCGAGGTTCCAGGCGTGAAGGCCACCGTGATCGTGCAGGTATTCGAGCGCTGCAAGGTGTCCCGCACCAAGATCCAGCACATGGATGTAGTCGCGCACGCCGGTGCCGTCCGGGGTTGGGTAGTCTGCGCCGAAGACGTTGACCTTCTCGCGGACTCCCACGGCTACCTGGGCGATAAAAGGCATGAGGTTGTTGGGGATGCCCTGCGGGTCCTCACCGATGCGTCCGGATTCGTGGGAACCAACCGGGTTGAAATACCGCAGTTTCGCGATGGCCCACCGCTCATCCGAGGCCGCCAGGTCATCAAGCATGTATTCGATGTGGAGCTTGGTGCGTCCGTAGGGGTTGGTTGCCGAGAGTGCGGTGGATTCGTTGATGGGCAACTGGGTGGTTTCCCCGTAGACGGTTGCCGAAGAGCTGAAGACCAGTGTGCGCACGTCATGGGCATCCATGGCATCGAGCAGGTTCAACGTGCCGGTGACGTTGTTGCGGTAATAGGCCAAAGGCTTTGACACCGACTCCCCCACGGCCTTGAGCCCGGCAAAGTGGATCACTGCCTGGGGCGCGGTCTTTTCGAATACTTCCGCCAGATGCTTCTCATCGAGCAAGTCACCAACATGCAGCTGTGCGTTGTGCCCGGTGAGTTCGGCGACACGGCGTAATGCTTCCGGGGAGGAGTTACTCAAGTTGTCGTAGACGTGGACCTCATGACCCTCTTCAAGAAGCAACAAGACTGTGTGGGATCCGATGTAGCCGGCGCCACCGGTGACCAAAATACGCATGGGAACCATTCTATGGAAATTGAGTCGGGGTACTCCCCCAAACACTTGAAAGGGCGGAATTCGTTACGAATCCCGCCCATCAATTTTACTTGCGACTAGGCCAGTTGTTCCAACCAGCCATGGCGGTCCTCAAGGACCCCCGTCTGGATACCGAGCAGCTCGGTGCGCAGCGCCATGGTGATCTTGCCCGCCGGGGCCTCCGGGTCCCCGATGTGCTCCTCGCCGTTCTTCAGGACGCCGATCGGGGTGATGACCGCAGCGGTGCCACAAGCAAAGACCTCTTCGATCGCGCCATTGGCGATTCCCTCGCGCCACTCGCCCAGGGTGATGGTGCGCTCCTGGACGTCCATCCCGCGGTCCTTGGCAAGCTGCAAGATCGAGGAACGCGTGACACCCTCAAGGATAGTTCCGGTCAGGCGCGGGGTGACGAGCTTGCCGCCCTTCATCACAAAGAAGACGTTCATGCCGCCGAGTTCTTCCACGGCCTCGTCATTGAACGGATCAAGGAAGAGCACCTGCTTGCAACCGTGTTGTTCGGCTTCCAGCTGAGCTATCAGGGATGCAGCGTAGTTGCCTCCGCATTTGGCCGCGCCCGTGCCGCCGCGACCCGCACGTGCGTAGTTATGGGCAACCCAGATCCCGACGGGCTTGAGTTCTCCGCCAAAGTAGTTCCCGGCAGGGGAAGCGATGACCCGGTAGGAGACCTCACGGGCCGCCCGAACTCCCAGGAAGGCTTCGGTGGCGATCATGAACGGGCGAAGGTACAGGGCTTCCCCGTCACCGGAGGGAACCCAATCAACGTCAGTTGCGACCAGCCGGCGCAAAGATTCGACGAAGACGTCCTCGTCCAGCTGCGGCAGTGCCAAACGCAATGCCGAACGATTCAGCCGTGCCGCGTTGGCATGGGGGCGAAAGGTCCAGACGCTGCCATCTGCATGGCGGTAGGCCTTCAGGCCCTCGAAGATCTCCTGGCCGTAGTGCAAGACCGAGGCTGCAGGATCCATGGCGATCGGCCCATAGGCTTCTATGCGCGCATTGGCCCATGTCCCCTCAGGGCCCTCGCCGTTGGCCCTCCAGTCAATGACAGCAGTGTGGTCGGTGAAGAAATCCCCAAAACCTGGGTTGGCCAAGATGTCGGCGCGTTCCTGATCGCTTTTACGGTGTGTTGAGAGATCTTCAGTGAATTCCATGATGCCGTCAGGCTTCCTCTTCGACAGGTGGTGAGGTGGCAAGCCCATCGAGGCTTGCCACCAGCAAGATTTGGTTCCTTGAAGAACCTATCCCACCACCTTAAGCCAGAGAGGCGACGATTGCATCGCCAATTTCGGCGGTAGTGCGTGGATCGGTCATTTCATCGCGGGAAGCGATGTCGCTTTCCACAGCCTCCTCCACCCGGCGCGCAGCCTCGGACAGGCCAAGGTGGTCAAGCATCAGCGCTGCGGAAAGGATCGCGGCGGTGGGATCCGCTTTTTGCTGGCCAGCGATGTCCGGCGCCGACCCGTGGACGGGTTCGAACATCGAGGGCGCTGTGCGGTCCATATTGATGTTCCCCGAGGCAGCCAGACCGATACCGCCGGTGATAGCACCTGCCTGATCCGTGAGGATGTCGCCAAAGAGGTTGTCGGTAACGATCACGTCAAAGCGCGAGGGACTGGTGGTCATGAAGATCGTTGCGGCATCCACGTGCAGGTAGTCGTGTGTGACGTTCGGGAATTCCTGGGCCACTGCTTCAACCGTGCGTCGCCAGAGGTGCCCCGCGTAGACCAGCACATTGTGCTTGTGCACCAAGGTCACGTGCTTCCGGGGCCGCTCACTGGCACGGCGGAACGCATCGCGAACCACGCGTTCAACGCCGTGGGCCGTGTTCACCGAGACCTCCGTGGCAATTTCGTGCGGGGTTCCCACACGCAGCGCACCTCCGTTGCCAACGTAGGGACCTTCCGTTCCTTCACGGACGACGATGAAGTCGATCTCGCCCGGTTCGGCCAACGGACTCGGGACACCGGGGTAGAGTTTCGCCGGGCGGAGGTTCACGAAGTGGTCGAGGCTGAAGCGCAGTTTGAGCAGCAGTTCGCGTTCGATCAAGCCTGAAGGGATACGGGTGTCCCCTGGAGCCGCGCCCACGGCGCCGAACAGAATGGCATCATGGTTGCGCAAGGCTGACAAGGTCTCCTCGGGCAGCGTCTCGCCGGTCTTCAGCCAGTGCTCGGCGCCGAGCGTGTAGTCGGTCAGCACCAAGCGCACATCCGCGGCTTCGGTGGCCTTCTTCAGGACCTTCACGGCCTCAGCGGTTACTTCGGGACCAATGCCATCACCAGGAATGACGGCAATATTCAAGAATTCACTCATGACACATGAGTTTATCGACTCGTATCATTATGTGAACAACCCATCTCAAATGATGAACAGATCTTCATCTGATGGCACCCTGTTCTCATCCCACGGAACGACGCGCACCTTGCTCTAAGCCACGTAAACTTGGAAGCGAACGCAGGAACAGACCATCGCCAACGCAGGAATCAATGACGCCACACCGCACGATAGATAAATGGATTCGTTCGAATCCGAACAAGGTCGACCTTATTTTCGGACTCGCCGTCTGGTTGCTCTTCGGACTCCTATCCAGCGTTGCGTACGCTGCCAACGGCTACGCGCCTTTTGTCGTTATCCTGGCTTCGGCGCAGACACTTCCTCTGATCTGGCGACGCTGTCGCCCCGGATTTGCGGCCGGGATCATTATCGCTGCACATCTGGTTCAGGTCATCGTGCTGGACGAACTGATGCCTTCCCAGATTGCCGTGCCGATCACGATCTACACCATGGCCGCATTTGGCAAGCGGTGGCAATCCTACGCCGGCCTCTCCGCGGGGTTTGTTGGTGCAGTCCTTGCCAGCCTGAGGTGGTCGTACTTTGGCGGGGCCCGGAGTTTGGATGGAACTGTCGCCAATTTCATTGGCCTTGGACTTGTTGTGCTGGTTGCGTGGACCTTTGGCGATCTGGCCCGTGCCCGGAGGATCACGTTGCAAGCCCTTGAAGAGAGAACCCGCAGACTGGAAGTTGAACGGGAGCAGGAACGCGAGCTCGCGGCAGCAGATGAACGCAGCCACATTGCCAGGGAGATGCACGACATCGTGGCTCATTCACTCTCGGTGATCATTGCCCAGTCAGATGGGGCCCGCTACGCCAGTGAGAACGATCCATCTGTCGCACGCGAAACACTGGCCACTATTTCCCAAACCGGGCGTAGTTCATTGCGTGAAATGCGCCGCCTTCTCGGCGTGCTGCGCAGTGATGAGGAAGCCTCCACCCGCCCGCTGCCACGATTGGTCGATGTGCCCGAGCTTTTGGAAGCCACTCGAATGAGCGGGATAGGAATCAAATTCACGCAGACAGGAACCCCGAGACGCTCCCTCCCAGCCGGTGCAGAGCTCACAATATTTCGCGCCATGCAGGAAGCACTCACGAATGTGTTGAAGCACGCGGGGCCCGCCACCACCGCAAATGTCAGTCTCAGCTGGGATTATCGTGGCCTGCAGTTGGACGTATCAGACAACGGCCGCGGCGCAGGTGCCCTTGGTACCACCGAGGAGGGTCAAGGCCTTCGTGGCATGGCAGAACGCGTATCCCTCTTCGATGGACATGTTGATGCGAAGCCTACGGTCGGTGGTGGGTTCTACGTGGCAGTATTCATCCCCTATACCGAGGACTAGAAATCTTGACTAAAAAATACCCGATCCGCGTAGCGCTCGTCGATGACCAACTGTTGGTTCGCAGTGGCTTTCGCATGCTCATCAACTCCCAGATAGATCTTGAAGTAGTTGCAGAGGCTTCCAACGGACGCGAGGCCATAGCTTCATCCGCTCTCGCGTCGGCGGATGTCATTCCCATGGACGTGCGCATGCCGGAAATGGACGGCATTGAGACAACAGAATTTCTGCTCTCCAAACAACCGCGGAGCGGGTCCGGTCCCAAGATCATTGTCTTAACGACCTTCGACATTGATGAGTATGCGCTTTCGGCAATCCAGGCAGGCGCCAGTGGATTTCTCCTTAAGGATGCGCCGCCGGAAGAACTACTCGAATCCATCCGTACGGTATATCGCGGCGATGCAGTCATCGCTCCCTCCACCACGCGGCGGCTTCTTGACCACGTGGCGCCGATGCTGAGGCGTTCCGCCCTTCCCAACAGTGCCCACGTCACCGCGGTGGATTCGTTGACCCCACGCGAACGGGAAGTCTTTGAGCTCATTGCCAATGGCCGGTCCAATCCAGAAATCGCAACGGGGTTGTTCCTTTCGGAAGCAACTGTGAAGACCCACGTCGGACACATACTGGCAAAGCTCAGCGCCAGGGATCGGGTACAGGCAGTTGTCATCGCGTATGAGACCGGGGTCGTTACCCCCTGAATGCCCAACTCCGTCGGACAGGTTTGGGCCCTTGCCGCAGGTTAAAAACCATGCCGATAGAACAACAGAAGGCCTCGTTCCACAACCCCAAGTAGTGGAATAAGACCTTCTGCATTTGCGCTAACTAGATGCTTGCCGCATCCACGAGGCTCGACTCGGACGGCAGATTAGAGTCAAAATCATCCATGCGGATGCCAACACCGAGAAGCTCGGCAATCGCAGCAACCGTACGTTGGGCAGCCTTGCCATCGCCGTACGGATTCGAAGCCAATGCCATCTGCTCGTAGACTGCTGGATCGTTCAGCAGCAACTGGACCGACTCAAAGATCTTCTCTTCGTCGGTTCCGATCAGCTTCACAGTTCCGGCCACCACTGCTTCGGGCCGTTCGGTATTTTCGCGCATCACCAGGACAGGCTTGGCCAAGCTCGGGGCTTCTTCCTGCACACCCCCGGAGTCGGTCAAAACGATGTTCGCTGCGGCAATGAGGCGTGTGAACTCACCGTAGGCCAGTGGTTCCGTCAGAGTGATGTTTACCCGCCCCTCGATCTCCGGGAGAAGGGCTTCCCTAACGGCAGGGTTGCGGTGCAGCGGAAGGATGAATTCAACATCCGGCTGGATCGCAGCCAAGCGAGCCAACGCACGGCCAATGCCCCGCATCGGTTCGCCTTGGTTTTCCCGACGGTGGGTTGTCACCAACACAATCTTGCGGCCCGAGGCAACGAGCTGCTCAAGACCGGGATCGCTGAACGGGATGTTCTTTTCCACAACGGCGAACAACGCGTCGATCACGGTATTGCCGGTGACAGCGATGGTCTTGGGATCGATTGTTTCATTGACGAGGTTGAGTTGGCTCAACGTTGTTGGTGCGAGGTGGAGGCTGGCAATTTGGGAAGTCAACTTCCGGTTTGCCTCTTCCGGGAACGGAGAGAAAATGTCGTAGCTGCGTAGGCCGGCTTCTGCGTGGATCACCGGAATTCCCCGGTAGAACGCCGCGATGGCGCCTGCAGTCGACGTGGTCGTGTCGCCCTGGACTACTACCGCGTCCGGCTTTTCCTTCTCAAAGATCTCATCCAGACCGTTGATGGTCTTGGTGAGCAAGGAGTTCAGCGTTTGGCGGGGCTGAATGACGTCAAGGTCGTAATCTGGCGTGATGTCAAAGAGTTCGTTGACTTGGTCGAGCATTTCGCGGTGCTGCCCTGTAACGGTCACTACGCAGTCAAAGTCCGGGGATTCGATTAGGGCCTTGACGATTGGAGCCACCTTGATGGCTTCTGGCCGGGTGCCGTAAATCGGCATGATTTTCTTCACGATTACCTATTCGTTGGGGCGAATGATGGTGTTGATACGAGTATGTTGCTCAGCCTAGCGCCAAAGACCGCGGGTATCTATGATGTCCTTGCCTGCCAACGCGGTGGCCGGTACGGTCTTGAACTGGTCGTGGTCGACCAGTACCACTACGGTGGATGCGCCTTCAATGGCCTCTTCAGTGGTTGCCAACCGGACGTTGTTCAGACCGAGGAGCGCCTTGGGCAGTTCCTCGATGTGAGGTTCGACGACGAGGAATTCAACGTCACGTGCTGTGTCGGCCAGGGATCGCGCAATGGCAATCGATGGGGATTCACGCAGGTCATCGATGTTGGCTTTGAAGGCAAGACCAAGAACGGCTACCTTGCCGTTGAAGCCAGCGGTCTGGGTCGACTGGATGACCTTGTCAACAACCCAGCCGGGCTTTGCGTCATTGGTTTCCCGGGCCTGGCGAATCAGCTTCGATTCCTCCGGGGCAGCTGCCACGATAAACCACGGGTCAACCGCGATGCAGTGCCCACCAACACCGGGACCCGGCTGCAGGATATTGACGCGCGGGTGGTGGTTGGCGAGCTCAATGAGCTCCCACACATTGATGTCGAGCTTGTCGGAGATCACGGACAACTCGTTGGCGAACGCAATATTCACGTCGCGGTACGAGTTCTCTACCAGTTTCGCCATTTCAGCGGTTGTCGCATCACTGATGAGGATCTCAGCCTCACAGAAGACGCTGTAGAGGTCCTTGGCCATCTGAGCAGCCAGGGGCGTAATGCCTCCGACAATCCGGTCGTTGGTCACCAGTTCTTCCATGACGCGGCCGGGTAAAACGCGCTCAGGGCAGTGCGCGATGTGCAAGGTCGAGGAGTCCAAGTCCGGGCGAGCGGCCAACAAACGGTCGGCCATGTGCTGGGTGGCTCCTGGAGGGGAAGTTGACTCCAAGATGACCAGCTCGTTGCCGCGGAGCTGTGGGGCAATCTTGTCGGCTGCTGCCTCGATGTAGGACAGATCAGCAGTGTGGTCGCCATTGAACGGAGTAGGAACGGCCACGATGTAGGCGTCGGCAGTAGGAGTATCGAAGCTGGCGGTCAACGTGCCGGCAGCAACTGCCGCCGCAACAAAATCACCAAGTGCCGGTTCGACGAATGGAACCTCTCCGCGGTTGACTGCGTCCACCGTTCGGGGAGTTACGTCCACGCCTTTGACGATGATGCCCTTGGAGGCAAGGATGGCCGCGGTAGGTAGGCCGATGTAGCCAAGTCCGACTACGGCAACTTCTTTAATACTCGTCACTATGACGTTTCCCCTTGGTTCGAATGGTCGCACCGAGGCGTGCTAAACAACCCGCCTTGGCACTGAAGTTTACGAGGCTACGTTCCGTAGCCTCGTTCAGAATACTGCATTCATCCATTCATTGCCGTTTAGTTGTGATCTTCTGGTAAATCTCGGACAGCTTTTGGGCATTCGCTTTCCACGTCCGTTCTGCGAGCATGATCTGTCTACCGGCCTGTCCCATCGAAGCCCTCTTCGAGGGATTTTGGAGCAATGTTCTAATAGCGCCTGCTAGCAGGTGCGGATCCTCTGGCTTCACCAACAAACCCGTTACGTCATGCACCACCAACTCGCGCAGGGCAGGCAAGTCAGCTGCAATGACAGGGATTTCGCAGGCCAGCGCTTCCACGGGCTTCAACGGGGTTACCGCTCGAGTCACTGACAGGTCTCGTCGCGGCACAACGAAAATATCTAACGCACAGTGATAAGTTCGAGCGTCCTTGCGCGGGACGCGTCCAGGAAAAATGCAGTACTCTGCAATGCCTAACTGCTTGCTCAATTCAACGAGATTGTTAGTTTCAACACCGCTGCCAACTATCAGGATGCGAAGCCTCGGATTCTCCGGGATCAGCTCAGCTGCGGCTGCAATCAAAAGGTCCAATCCTTCGTATCCGACCAAGCTACTGACGGTGCCCACATACTCGAGATCAGTGGACAATCCGAGCTTTTGACGGGCGTCTTTTCGGTTCATAGGGAGGTCAAGATATTCGCCTCCGATGGCGTTTGGCGCGATGGAAATCCGGTCAGCGGGCACACCATGCTCAATCAGTTGTGATTTCATGGCTCCGCCCAACGTGATTACGTGGGAGGCTCGCGAAGCGACAAAGGCTTCTCGCTCCTTGAACAACTTGTACCGCTGGGAATCGCTCGCGTTCTTCGGCCGTGTCGAAGCCCAGGTATCCGCAAGTTGGCCGCGGACCTCGTAAATCCAAGGCAGCCCAAAAGACTCAGCAACAGCCATGACAGCTAGAGCATTAGAAAAGTCTGTCGTAGTATGCAGAACACTTGGGCGTATGCACACGACGACGTCGGCCAGGGCATCCGCCTGTTGCTGAATCTTCGATTTCATGTCCGATTTAAACTCATTTGGAAGAACGCGACGGTAGATGATCCCATCAACACTGTCTATCTGCTTGGCCATGAGCTTTCCGATGGAAATCGGATATCCAGCGCGCGTGAGCACCTCAACATGCCAGTCTTCGTCCCTTAGGGACGTCACAATCGAATGCGACCGTTGCGCGTATCCACTGCCAGTGTGCGGAAGCGAGTTTGTCAAAAAATGAAGAGTCGTTTTTTCAGTAGGCTTGGCAGTGTCACCTCCTGAAATCGAAGATACCGTCGGAAGCGCACCTTCAAAGACCTCCAGCTCGCTTTGGTAGTGCCGAAGCTGTTTGTTTCTTGAGCCGACAGCCCGCTCCAAAATGTCAATGGCACGTTGCATGTCCCCGAGGTACCAGGCGTATCTGGCTTGGGTCCGGGTATACGCCACATTCGTGGAGATCTTATTTCTCAACAAGTAGCCGCAACTGGCGGGATCCTGGATCGCGATACTCATGTCACCGAGTCTTGCCAAGTCTGAGTCAGACAATTGAGCAAGGTCGAGGTCATAAATGTAGGAAACGAGCTTAGATGTGTTTCCGGACAACAAGTGGCAGAAGGCGGTAAGAATCGTGGCGCGTTTCGGTAGAAGCTGAACACCTACCATGGCACATCTGCGGATCCAGCGTGAATCCAGCCGACGCGCAGTCTGCAAAGAGAAATAGAGAGGATCGTCAAGCAAGTTGTCGATGACGATCTTCGTGACAATCCGCGTGTTTTTGAGGAGCTGGCGAGCCTTACCTCCCGCGCTCGGTAACATCGAATGGTTCACCAGTTTTTCCTCACCCCGGGCACCTCGTTGATAAGTTGGACGTACTTCTCACCCAATTTTTCCAACGATGCTTTTTCAAAGACCCAATCACGTCCAGCAGTTCCAACCTCAACTAAGTGCCGGTCCGAGGCCAACTGCTTCCAAAGCTCCGCAATATGCTGTGGATCATGGTCGACGATGTTTCCTGCGGACGCATTGGCGATGATCTGGGCCGCTTCGCCTTTGACGATTCCCGTTATGTGACATCCGAGGGAGAGCAACTCATAAATCTTGGACGGCACAGTGTGCTCAAAGCTCTTCCAGTCGTCCCGAAGACTCACGACGCATGTATCAGCCCATTGATAGTGGGCTCTCAGTGCGTTGCCACGAACTGCCGGTTCAAATCTAACTCCAGCCCCAATGCTTTCTGCGTAACGCCGCAAACGTTCAGTAGCAGTCCCTCTGCCGACGATGCGGAGTTCGACATGGTCGCAGGCGAGGGTTGAAGCCTTAATCACGGACTCGAGCCCCTGGCTCTCCCCCAGATTGCCAAGGTAGAGAACATGAAGCTTCGGCGTTGGTGCTTTTGGTCGCGGTTGAAGTGGTTCGAAATTCCGAGTACTTATCCCGTTATGGATCGTCTGCACTGCAGCGACGCCATCGCGCTCCAGAACCTTAGCAAAGCCATCAGTAACGGTAACGACGAGCGCGGCTCGGCGTTGAACCGCGCGGACCGCTATATGCGCCAGAGCTGTCAGCCAGCGCCACCGCAGAATCCTCGATTCAGATATGAGATCAGGCCAGGCGTCGCGCATCTCAATAATCAACGGCCGTCTGAAGAACTTTGCGATGGCAAAACCGATGAACAAGGTTGGCAGAGCTGGCACTGTTGCTATGACGACGTTTGGACGTGGCTGGAAAAGTGCTCGGGGAAGCATTGCGGCGCCATCAACCGCGTGTTTGATGACCTTGCCGGCGATGGTTTGAGGTTTCCCTAGCGAAAAATAGGTCCGAATTTTCTCTCCGTGGGAACCTCGATGTCCGTTAGACCAAGGTTCTGTCCGCAGGCCGGGTCGAGCGGTTCTTGGTGTGACTACGGTAACGTCCCACCCGGAACGACGCATGATGCGAACAAATGAATCCCACCGCCGTTGCGGCGGTGAAGTCTCCGGAGCGTATGAATGCGTCAACAGTAGAACGCGCACCGCATCCCGTGACATCATCCACCTATTTCCTAGGAGGAACTCTCCTAAACTTGCTTTGAAAGGCTAACCGCAAACCAAGAACTCAGCCTACAACACTGACTCCCATGTCACTTATTTACCTCTTATGCGATATTCGATTAGAACATCACATGTTGCTCATTCAGCCCGAACGAGAAAACCACACCCGTTGCCAACAGTTCCGTTTCTTGAACAGACCAAGTATGTCCATCGCTCTCGCGCGATCTCATCTGGATGAAGTTAAAGCGATCCGCTGAATAGACCGTTCCCCCAGACGCTACAACCCGCCGCAAAAAGTTTGTGTCTTCACCCCTGCCCAAATCCGGGAACGGCACTTCCTGAAGCAAGTCCCCAGTCGTGAAAATGGTGGGGCCCATGACCAGATCGGTAAATCGATGTTCGCGCTCTTCGAATCGCAGCAATGTAGCATTTCGTTCAGCGAGGTACATGTAGTGGCCTTGTTTTCCGACAACATTAGCTCCACTATAGCGATGTGCTGCGGCTTGGTCTTGCAAGTAATGGATGCCATAAAGGTCATCATCATCCATCTTTGCCACGTAGACACCCGAGGACGCAGCTGCAGCCAGATTGAGGCAGGCACCCAAAGTGATGGAACGTGGTTGGTTCAGAAGAACTAGATGCTCAATACCGTGGTCCCGCGCTTTAGCTCGCACATCTTGTTCGTCGAGTTCGAATCCGTGGGTCAAAAGAACCAACTCGGTTTCAACATTCACTTGTTTACCTACGGTACTGAGAATGTGGCTGAGCTGTTGTGGTCTGATGGTCGAAACCAGGGCGGAGACACTCGGGGTCTTGGTCATAGATCGCCTATCTAAATGCCCAATTCCAATACCCGCAGCTACTTGCACTTGTTCAGCTCGATGAGCATAGGTGTGGTTGCGCCAAATGTTGCGTTGCCCCAAGTGGACCGTCCGGTCACGAAGCTCCTTGCTGCGCACCAAGGCTCGAACCATGCTGGCCGTCTCTTCACGTGTATTGACTTCAACGACTTCTGACTTGTCGAAGAATTTATCAATTGCCCTGCTGGGTGCAGTGACAACGGGAGTACCCGATGCCGTGATCTCAAAAATTCGGCGTGCACACATGCTCGGCGAATCAATAACTGAGTTGACGTTGAGAAAGACTTTGTAGGCCTTATACGCTGTCAGCATCTTCTTATAGGGAAGACTCCCTACAACGTGGGAGTCGAAGGGCGCTGGAAACTGGTAGTTGGCGTCGCCGCCGAGTTGTCGAGAAAAAATCTCCAGGCCGTGCTCCATCCCCCCCGCCACATCTAGAGTTCCACCCAACAGCATATCCATTTGCTGCCGGCGTTCCGGAAACTTGTGTGCAAAGTACATTCCAGCAAAAGCGACATCTCGGGCTTGGAAACCATGCTGGGGATGAACAGGATTGTGTACGGCAGGCTGAGCCGCAAAACTTAGAGTGTGAATTCGACCATGTCCGAGATCCTGCTTGTATTGTTCAATTCTTGTGGAATCCGAAGTGAAGACAGTATCGAAAAGGCGAGCTGTCTCCAAAAAATCATCATAGTGAGGTGGGTCCTCTTTGTTCCAGAAGATCGTCGGTATTCCCTTGCTCTGGCACCAAGACACAAGCTCGACGATGGCTGGACGGGGCGCAGACGTTCCGGTGAGGTGATATGACCAAGCCTTGTCGTTCCCAGCCCAAGCAGACTCCACGAATAGCATTTCCACGGGATTAACGGCCAGTTCGACTGCCCATGACTCAGGCTTAACAGCTATGCAGTCCCATTCGAAGCCCAATGCTAGAGCTGAAAAGTCATCTAGAATCACAGCCACACGTGTCTTCAACATACTTA
This sequence comes from Paeniglutamicibacter antarcticus, assembly GCF_039544305.1. Taxonomy (NCBI): domain Bacteria; kingdom Bacillati; phylum Actinomycetota; class Actinomycetes; order Micrococcales; family Micrococcaceae; genus Paeniglutamicibacter; species Paeniglutamicibacter antarcticus. Next base: position 17,147 of record NZ_BAABLK010000024.1, on the reverse strand, counting down.
CTGGCCGATTACGCGGTTTTAGCTCCAAGAAATCCAGTACGAGAGCACCGGATTCCAACGATCTCGTCTGTATTGCGGCGATGTTATTCACACCATTGTGCTTGCCCGCTTTCTGACGTTGCTTCCAACGGACTAGCTGTGCTGGTCCGCCGCGTCGAAGATGCCAAAGGGCAGTCCGCAAGTTTTTGATGATTTATTCCTTGTGTAGAAAAGCCACAGAGTAGCTACTGATCTAGACGGCATCCGAATCCGGTAACAATACTAGACTCAAACCAAGCTCGGTTGACAGCGGCCCTGAAATCAATGGTCACGGATACTTCGGACATCAAGAATTCAAGCCTGAGTGGGATGGGCCGCACCACCATCGCGGACGGAAAGTTCGTCCGAATGGCACTTAGTGGTCACCGATCTAGTGAGCCATATCCACGCCGTGAAACAGCAGGAATCTATCCTCCAAGCTGGCGCCCGACCATTTACTTGAGTTCCGCAGCTATTGAGCATCGGGAGGCCGCGATTGGTGACGGTTGCCACACGAACGGGAAACATGGCATTTCCTGAGATGCGAGAACACCTCACTAAAACTCGGAGTCTATATCCGGGCTCGAATCTGTCGTTTCGATATGAGACGAAAAGCCATCTGAGTCTAATCAATCCCCCCTCGATCTCCAGACTTCTGAGCCCCGGGGCTGCGAGCCTCACTTACTTGATGACGCCACACTCAAAGTCTAAGGGCCGAATATATTGAATCGCGTATTGTTTCTTAAAAAATCTAGGTAAGTACTACAATTGTCAAATTATTTAAACGATAAACCAATCAGAGCTAAATGGAGAAATGTATGTTTTAGTCATTTTTGGATAAATTCTTACACGATAACTACCAGCAGGAAGTTCGTTCCACTCCATCCTGGAAAGATGACCTGCCTTCGTATCGATAAGACCAGAAGAATTATAAAGCTTAACTACTGCTCGTTCCACTAAGGCTGTATTGTTTGAGAATTTAAGAACGCTACCAATAACAACTGGATATGATGACCACTCAGCGTCTCCTCTTGTCCTTCCAGGATGCCTCGCTGAAATAACGTCGGGCAAAATGGCACTCGGCAATGGTTCATCGTTAAACATACGAGCATTATCCACACTGGTGCCTATCTCCACGCTATGGAGCGTCAGTTGACTTCGAATCGTAGAATCTGCGGCGCTGAAAGACACTGAAATCAAAGAGGCTGGGACTTTAGTGTTCATTTTAGGAAAACGCCAGCCCCTAGGACTTGTCCCTCCTACACCCTGGCGTTTCACGATTCGGATTGGCTCTGCAGATTCAAACTTCATAATGAAGATTTCACGATTCTTTAAATAACCAACAAATCCATTGTCGATAATTTTTACCATAATGGTAGGTCCAACGTTCCAATTAAGAGTATAAACATGCTCTGTTTTAGATTCAAGCACATCAAGAACTTCCACCTGGGTGAGATCATCATTGATCAGCAGTGTCCTTTTGTGGAATACACCACTAAACCTTCCATTACTCGCCGCAACCTTCCACCCCTCGGATACCCTGTCAATTCCCTCCATCCGTACGCTGTCGAAAGCACCTTCAGTTCTACCAAGACTTCTTCCATCGACTACAATATTGTTATGCGCCCATTGACTAAATCCATATTTCACAAATGGATTTTTAGAGTCATACCCAAAAGGACCACTTTCGCTTAATATTTCGTGTCCATTTGACCACAAGTAGACTTGCAAATCGTCTGAATGTTTATGATAATTCGCATTATAGGCTGCAGTGAATGCTAAAAAAGTGGAGTTGTTTTTATTCCAAGAATTCCTATGAAAAAAATATCCTGATTTGGGTTCAAACAATGTTAAATCTGTTGGTTTGGTACCATTAGTACCGGCGGAAGCTGCGAATTCGAAGTCGGAATTCTCAAAGACGTTGTTCTGGACTCCGGATAACGATATTTGTTGGGTATCACTAATCGGCAAGAAATATCCATTGGGTAAAATGGTATGAACAGAGTGATTTTTAGCCTTATCAATTATCTGATCAAGGTATTGCGACTCATCGCTGCCCAAAGCGTTCAAGAATTTACGGTGTTCGGCAACATGTCGAAGTATCATAAGATGATAGGTAGGACTATGCTCTATGTGAACCCCCTCGGACGTAAAAGAGTTTCTAAAGTATTCACTAATACGCGCAACAGCTGTCTCAAGAATGGCACGCCGTCGGTCAGAACCTCGCCAAACGGCATATACTGCGAAGTTCCGCAAAGCCATCGACTGAAACATGCCATGATTATTCAATCCCGAAAAGAACGTCTCCGATTCGAGCTTGACGGCAGTATAATCCATCATGTGCTGCAGTTTAGCGCAACGATCTTGATAACGGTCGCCAACTGATGCCATATAATGGTGCAACCTTATGGCGACGAGCATCCGCTGGGCAGTTGCCTCGTCATGGTACGCGCGACGAAACAACGGATCCGTTTCTGACAGATACAAAAAGCGGTTAATCCAGTTTTCAACAACATCATAAATGATATCTAAGTGTTCCGGACTATTCGGGAGCTGACTGACCCATTCACTGAAGAAGAGCCAGCTATGAAGTCGACGATGGACACTTGGCTGCAGGTCTTCTGACCAAATGTTGCCGAAGTCGAACCTCACTTCTCCCCAAGCCTTAACATCTATAATATCGTATTTTTTAAAATTGAGTATTTTTTGTAAGATACTTTTATCATTTTTACAAGGAAATTGTTTAATGATATATGTTTCTGCATTTAATAAGTTCATTAAATTATCCTGAATATTATATATAGTTTATAAAATCTGTAATATAAACTGAGTAATTACTCTGCCGTCACGTTACCTACGTCTAAGCGTCGACTCCGAGCCAGGCGACAAGACCATACATCGCATATACATCTCGGATTTCTGCTCGCTTCGTCAATCTGTCCTTTGCTAAATGCCATGCGTACTTGCTGTCGACTAGTCCCTCGACAGCGGACAACCCAAATTGGTTTAACGCTGACCTCAACGATTCTTGTGCGGATTCCAGTGTTGCGATGTGCCAGTAATTTAGCCCAATTTTGTTAGCCTTTTCAATTGTTGCCTTGCGTTCGTTGCCACTCAACGTGGGACTAATGACAGCCAAGCTATCCAAAGAAGACGGAAGATTCACTTTTCCACCGTGAATAATTTCGTGCGAGTCGTCAAACTCGATAGGTCCGCATCCCTCCAACTTGCGCTGTTCTGGAGCCCGCCTGAGAGTTCGATAAGCGTCGCTAAACCTTTTGGTATCAAATGGATACTTTTCCAGGTCAACGCCAAAACTTTTCATTACATCGAAACCGAGGACATTGGTCTGCCGTGAATATAGCGGCAAGCGTGCGGCAGCAGTAGCTCCCGATACTGAATACAACGGGTCGTATCTACGCCCGATGCGACTCCACAACATTGAGTTCTGACCAAAATGATATCGATTTCTAACCGACAGGTAGAACGCATCACCTATCGAATCGTGTTCATATCCTATGTCGCGTAGTCTGTTCCATTCCTGAAACATTCTTTCTCCTAGTAGTGACAGAGTCGAGTCTGCATAGATACGAGCGCTTCCCGGTGGTCGCGGTGCCAACATCTCCATGAGGCTGATCGGTGATACGTTTTTCGGATCGATAGTACTAAACCTGGAAGAAAAAGTGCTTCGGAGGAGTCCACCGTAGCCACCGCCGGCGACGACGACGCTGCTCTTCGTTTCCCCACCATTCGGCCCTGATGATGTTATCCCGCCTGAATGGTACAACGGTGCAAGTAGCTGTTCATGTACGTGTGTCAGTTGGGAAGCTGCGAGACCGCCACCAGAACTTCTTCGTAGATCAAATGTCCGGCTCAAACCATCGGCAATTTTTCTATCGGTACTTCCTGCTGGACCTGAACAGAAGTACATAAAGTCCTCGGCACAGCCTGCCGCCATCGCCGCGGCTAGCACAAGCCTCGAGTCAAACCCACCCGTAATATGTGCGATTCGTCGTTCAGTAGGGAGTCTAGAAACAGCTAGAACAGATTCACTGATCTCAGCGCTAATAGCTTGAACTGCCTCAACATAAGTCGGTTCAGACTGACTCTGCGAGTATTGATCACGTTGGACACCGTCCTTAGATACAAGCCAGTACTCGAACAACTCCAAACGATCAACATGCTCATAGCTGGACGGAATCAACCCGCCGTTCCCAAGAATAAGTCTTTCTAGCTGAAAGTCTGCCGATTTCTTCAGTGGAAGTCCCATAGCCGTCACTACATGCGTCAAAGAAACCATGTCCGTAGAAATTATTTGCACATAGTCCGAACGATATCTAAAGCACAGGGCTCCCCCCAACGGGTCGGGTAGACACAGTATTTCTTGTGCATCAGTATCGATGACGAACGCAGCGCACGGATTTTTGATGGACTCGCCCCAACGCTCCGCCACTACCTTGGCAGGTTCCTGTCGTATGTCTCGAGCAAGGAAATCGGCCACGCCCCCGCTGTCGACTATAGTTCTTGAGCCTACAATCCCGACCCCATCTAGTAGGTAAAGCTTATTGCCACGACGTGTGGCTGTTGGCCCTGGGTGACATACGGCCAAAGAGTCTCCGAGCCGAATACTCGCAGATAGATGCTTGGAGTTACCCAAAACAACGACCGGTGCACGCAGCAAATCCGAAAGTCCTGGAACTGGATTTTGTTCTGGAGTATTGGCGGATGTAGACGGGGACAGCTCAGGAGAAATCACCATTCAGATGCTAGCACCTTAGTCGATCCGAAGTCCCCATAAGTAGAGGGCTCGAAAAATGTGCTGACTGACTGAATGACAACTATCGAGGCATTTTATGGCTCTTGTGACTCTTCCGTGGGCATGACCCGCGAGCCTTAACGCCCACACGCCGCTTCCTGCCTAGGATTTTTGACTGTCAAGGAACAAAAACCACGGCCGGAAAACGGCGTGCAGAAAACAAGCACATGGGCCACCATGCTCGGTGTCGAAAAAACCAGGGTCCAAGACCTGGACTTCGACGAGGAAACCAGCGCATTCATCGCCACGGTCAGCCCACTGAAGTCGATGCGAAACCGGTGCGGTATATGTTCCCGGCGCTGTCCCCGCTACGACCGCGGCGAAGGTCCCAGAAGGTGGCGCACCCTAGATCTGGGAACCTTCCCAACGTACCTTCTCGCCGAAGCGCCACGAGTGCGCTGCCCTAAGCACGGAGTCACCGTCACCGCGGTCCCGTGGGCCCGCCACCAAGTGCGGCCATACACTGCTCTTTGACCAGCAAGTCGCGTGGCTGGCCACTCAAACATCCAAGAGCGCCGTCACCGAATTGATGCGTATCGCCTGGCGCACCGTGGGCGCGATCATTGACCGCGTCTGGAAGGACACCGCCAAGACCTTTGACCCCTTTGCGAACCTCAAGCGGATCGGCATTGACGAGATCTCCTACAAGCGCGGACACAAGTACCTGACCGTGGCCGTGGACCACGACTCCGACCGCCTCATCTGGGCATCGCCGGGACGTACCAAAGCCACGCTGCGTAAGTTCTTTGATGCCCTCGGCGCCGAGCGCAGCGCTAAGATCACGCATGTTTCGCACCGATGCCGCAAACTGGATCGCTTCTGTCGTAGCCGAACGATGCCCCAACGCCGTCCGTGTGGCTGATCCGTTTCACGTAGTCCAATGGGCCACCGGGGCCTTGGATGAGGAACGCCGAACCGCCTGGAACCGGGCCCGCCAAACAGCCACAAAAACCGAACCAGCCCGCGGCCGTGGACGACCAGCGAAAGACGCTGCACCACGACCAGATAGTGAACGGGCGAAGAAGCTGAAAAACAGTCGCTACGCGCTCTGGAAGAACCCCGAGGACCTCACCGACAAGCAACAAGTGAAGCTCGCGTGGATCGTGGAGACCGACCCGGCCTTGGGTCGGGCCTACTACCTAAAAGAAGGCCTTCGCACCGTCTTCAAGCTGCCCTACCCGGAGGCCGTAGTGGCACTGGATCGTTGGGTGAACTGGGCCAGGAGGTGCAGGATTCCTGCGTTTGTGAAACTCCAACGTAGCATCGTCAAACACCGCTCCAGCATCCTGGCATCGATCGAACACGGGCTATCCAACGGACGCATCGAATCCATGAACACCAAAATCAGACTCATCACCCGGATCGCCTTCGGATTCAAATCACCGGATGCTTTGATCAGTCTGGCGATGCTCAGCCTTGGAGGTCACAGACCGGTGCTCCCGGGACGGGGATGACCCACGGAAGAGTCAGTAGAGCCCATTTTATATGCCTAATCACGCATTCATTGGCTCATGTGAGTTTCGAATTAGCTACTCATCTAAGATTGGTTCATGTCAAGATTTCGTGATGAATCCCGCTGGGCATTCACCCATCATGTCTCAACCACAGAATTCTTAAGTGTGGAAAGGAAAACTGGAGCACATGCGATCTCCCACAGGGGACAACACTTAGATATCCTCATTGAGGACAGAAAATCGCCAGCAACTCTCGTGGTTTTCCACAGCGCAGTTGCTCCCAAAATAGTTACTTACCCCGTCTTCTCTGGTGCAGACCTCGCTAGGGATTTAGACATAAACTTGGTCAGTATTTCGGATCCGTCCATCGCTTTTCCCGGTGCCAATCTGGCTTGGCACCTTGGCAACACGACGATCGGACCACTTCGTCCGGTGATGGCACCATTGATTCACCACGCTTTGGCGTCATTATCAACAAAACGGACGATTCTATTTGGAGCCTCTGGAGGCGGCTATGCGGCCGCACATTTCGCTCCAGATTTTCCCAACTGTGTAGCACTGGTCGTCAATCCTCGCCTTACATTCAGGGCGGGCCTCGGAGACCAACTGTCAAGCTACTTCGAATTGTGCCATGGGATGACAACGACAGAAGAACTTTCTCCAGAACTCGAGAAGCAATTAAAGCCTTACGGACCCGCAAGCATTGCTGAGGTAACCGAAAAGGACATGAACTATCGACTGGCCATATATCAGAATCTCGGAGACGCTAGATTCTTGAAGCATCAGGTGCTCCCCTTTATTGAAGAAGTTGGTGATCGTTCCGGCGTATCGCTCCGTCTCAATGTTGACGATTTCGGGCACAAAGCCATTCCAGGAAAGTTGCTGCGTGAAATTATCCTCTCTTTGGCAGTCGAACCCGAACTTGGAGCAGCCCTTACAGCTTCGCGTTTCTACAAGCCTGTAGATTCCTTGCGGACTGCCCTCGCAGAATTTCCACGAATTTTGAAATCCGAGAGCGTTCTTGCACGTAAATACTCGGTGTTACAACAGCAAGCCATCAAAACTAGGAATACCATGCGGCAACAGACCAACGAACTAAACAAGGAACTAGAACTAGTGCGGCACGAACTGATAGAGGTAGTGGAGTCAGGAAGGCGCGAACTCGCGGTGGCCTCTACCAGTGATAGTCGTCTACGGAGTCAGGTTGAATCAGCGCAGGCCATCATTGCGGAACTGACTCGCGAAAACTATAGACTCCTCAACACCCCTTCGAGGTTGCATCGGTTTGTCAATTCGACTTCTATGCAGAGGGTTAGACGTATTATCCCTGCAAGAATCAAGCGAAAAATTCGAACAAGAACCCTCCGGATCAAGGCTAACGCAAAGTCCCCGACGTGGTCATGAAATAAATGCTTTTTGGCTTCCATGCGGGCTGCTTGTGGTTAATTTCCCAACTAGTATGTAGTTGATTTCGTCAAGGGGGCAGAGAAGAACGATGTGACTCTTCTATGTCTGTCAAGCCGCTTCCTGGACTTTTTTTGATTGGGCCTCGGCAGCCAGGATTCTGAAGATACGCCGGGCCAGATAGCGCTTGACGCAGCGTCAGATTTCCTTGTCGGTGTCGGTCTTGCCCTCGGCTCGGCGTTTCTCGACGTAGTCGCAGGTTTCGGTGTCGTAGGTCATCCTAGTTATCGCAGCCATGTGCAGGGCGCTGTTTAGCCTTCGATCGCCGCCCCGGTTCAGCCGATGGCGCACCGTGTTACCCGACGACGCGGTGATGGGATTCACGCCCGCCAGACAAGCAAACGCAGCCTCGCTGCGGATCCGTCCCTCGTGCGACCACGCCACCACCCATTTCGCCGCGGCCACCGCCCGGAAACCCTTCTCCTCGAGCAGGGGCGCTGCCTCTCTGACCCTGACCAGCTCATCCAGCTTCTGCTCGTTAGACTTCAGCTGCCCATCCAGGTCCAGGATATGTTTTGCGAGGCGGACCGCCTCTGCACGGGCGATACCCAGGGCCAGTTCTTCCTCGCGCTCGCGCCACCGGGAAATCTCCTAGATCTGGACCGGGGTGAGCTTCCTGCAGGCATCGATGTCGAGGTCGTTGCTGCGCACCAAGGCGTTCAAGGCATTGACCGAGCGGGTCCGGTCCTTGGTCATGGATTCGCGGGCGGTCACCAAGATCCGCAAACCCTGACGGATCCCTTCATTCAGTCGGGGACGGCGCAGTCTCTCCACCGCCAACGGCAGCACGCCCATGGCCATCCGGTGGGAGTCCAGGGCGTCGCTTTTGCCGACGCCCCGGTTCTTCTTGGCGTCCATGCGCGGGGCCTCGGCAACGGGGAATCCGTGGGTGGCCACGGTGCCGGCAAGGATCGCTCCGTAGGACGCCGCCCCCTCGATGACCCAGAGGGTGTCGGCGTTCGCGTTGGTGCGGCGTGCCACCCATGCGATGGCCCGGTTGATGCCGGCCCCGGTAGTCGGGAAAGACTGCGTATCCAGTAATACGCCGTTGGCGGCGTCAAGAATGACGTAGACATGGTTGCGTGCGTGAGTGTCGACACCCACGACAAAGGGGTGGCAATGAGAGACGATAGACATGGCGGTCACCGCGCTTTTCCTCTTGAGATGGACGTGGTCGGTGGGCGTTAGCGGCCGGGACCAGTCCGGGTCGGAATCACGACGGAACAGAACTGTGAGGGGTCCCACCCGTGAGAGTGGACAATCTTCTAATCAAGCTACCGTGGTGGGCCGGACGGGTACCGGCCGACCACCTCCGTGGACGGACAAATCACACGAAAGACACTCTGAGGGTCAGTTTCGTCATGAGTCACATCCAAAGGATGGAACGGCCGGTTCCTATCCTGCCAGCGAGTCCCAGAGCAGCTAAAACAAGTCTCACAGTTTCGTCAACTTTAAGTCGGCCGTTTCAGCGCTAAGAATCAGGCCACCTCGGCACGGTTTCCGGCCATGTTGGCGCTAGCGACTATTTCATCAAGGCGTTCTTGACCTTGTAGGACTCACCACGGAACTGCAGTAGCCGGCCATGATCGCCGATCCGGCCAAAAGCCGCTGCTGCCATGTTGTCAACCCCGATGACGGTTCCCCACCGCGAAAACTCCAAATTTGTGCTGATCACCAGACTACGCTTTTCGTAGTCATCGGCGATGACTTGGAACAAAAATCTCGCCCCCTCAGTATCGATCGGAAGGTAGCCAAGTTCGTCGATCTATTTGGACATCCGCATGGATCGACGATCTGGGTTGCTTATTGCACTGTTAAGATGGATATCAATCTGTCTAGAACTCTCTTGGAGCCAACGAACCTTAAATGCACAACGACTCACAACCCCCTATGACGCCGGCCAAACAGCCATTCACCTTAACGGACCGCGATAGCCAACAATCGAGTACCGTCCCAAAGCCCGATACGGAGCAGCAACTCCGGAAAATATCACGGCAACTTGCCGCCGCTGAACGATCCGTTGCCCAGCTCAAGGCTGAGACCTACACGCTTCAGAAACGTCGCAACGAATTAATTGAACGTACTGCCGACCTTTCCAAACAGCTTGATCGGGAAAAGCACAGCCGCAGAAACGAATACAGGGCACGTGTTGCCCTGGAAGAGCGCCTGGCAAAAGAGATCGAACGGGCCAACAAATTCAGATCAGCCTACGACCGTTTGAAGTCCCACCCGGTGCTTCGCTTGGCCCGGAGTGTGACCATGCCAATCAAGGGTCTCTCGAGCTCCCTGAGCCAAAAAAGAGTCTTGCCGCTCGAAGCTTCTCCTGTCCTCGTATTGGAGCCGAAGCCTGCGATGGCTGCATCTGGGTCATCTCCGCAGGTACCCGTCGACGAGAGCATAGGTACATCGTACCGACGGGCCGGAAAGGTCTTCGACGCGCAGGATCTGATCCGGTCCCTGCCGGAGGATTTTCAACCGAATTCCTCAGAGAAAGTTCTCTTTGACCAAGTAGCTGGCGCAGTTAGGCTGCTTACCGCCAATCCATCCGTACCGTCGCGGGCCGACGGCATCGGCTACGTTCCGCAGCCTGGCCGGTTGATGTACTGTGCCCACAGTACGGGAGCCTTCCACAGCAATGGCTACTCGACGAGGACTTCCGGACTGACCAAGGCCTTGGTCGGACTCGGTACGGACATCGTCGTGGCCGCTCGCCCCGGATATCCGTGGGATGTGAGAACATCCCACAAACCTAAGACACAATCACGTTTCGAATCCACCGTCGATGATGTGAAGACCGTTTACAACCCAGGTACTTCATGGTCGCGGTTGGCCTTGGACGAGTACATCCATGAGGCAGCGGACATCTATGCCCGTGAAGCGATGATTAATCGTCCTTCACGCATCGTTGCAGCCTCTAACCACGTCACTGCCCTGCCTGCGCTCATCGCTGCCCGCCGTCTAGGAGTTCCTTTCGCTTATGAGGTCCGTGGTCTCTGGGAGGTCACTGAAGCCTCGGGAACCGAAGGTTACGACCAGAGTGACCGTTATGCCCTGGCCGTTCAGCTGGAAACCCTCGTCGCCACCGAAGCAGACCACGTCTTCGCCATCACTACCCAGGTGCGCGACGAGTTGGTCCGCCGCGGTGTTGATGTGTCAAAGATCAGCCTGCTACCCAATGCTGCCTATATCTATGAATTCTCCCCCTTGCGCCCCGACCCCGCCCTGGCAGCCAAACACCGCCTCCAGGACGGTCTGACCATCGGGTACGCCGGGTCAGTCTTGGACTACGAGGGACTCGACCTGGTCATTGAGGCCATAGCACAGCTGCACGCTGACGGCGTGGCAGCCAAGTTAGTCATCGTTGGCGACGGGCCGGCACTCAAGGGACTCAAGGAGCTGACCCGGGAACTTGAGGTCAGCCACCTGGTTGAATTCATCGGAAGGGTCCCTGCCAAGTCGGTGCCGCGCTTCATCGAGATTTTCGATGTCGTCGTGTGTCCCCGGGTAAGCTCAGTGGTCACCGAGATGGTTTCGCCGCTCAAACCGCTGGAGGCCATGTCCGCCGGCAAGACCGTGATCGGCTCCAATGTTGCCCCCTTAGTGGACCTGTTGGGAACCGAGGGAACACGAGGCATGCTCTTCAAAGCCGGAGACAGCGCGGACCTTGCCCGGGTAATCACCAACGTCTCCCAGGACCGGGCACTGCGCGAGCAAATCGGCCGCGAAGCACGCCAATGGATCTGCAAGAACAGATCCTGGGAAAGAATTGCCCGCGACCAGCTCTCCGGTCTCGGCCAAATCGCCGTGCCCAAGACCGGTGCACGGGACAAAGCCCTCTCTGGTGTGACCATCGCCCTGATATCCGATGAATTCACCCGAACCAGCATCGGAAACGATGTCACCCTGGTAATGCCGACCCCGCATAACTGGAAGGCGCTTCTCGAGGAGAAGCCCGTCGACGTCCTTCTGGTGGAATCAGCGTGGGAAGGAAACGACGGGGAATGGCACCGCAAGATCGGCTACTACGACGACGAAGAATGCACGGACCTTCGTGAGCTTTTGGCCTACTGCGCCTCCAGAGACATCCCCACCGTCTTTTGGAACAAGGAAGATCCGGTGCACTTCAACCGCTTCCGCACAACCGCCAGCTTCTTCGACCATGTGTTCACCACCGACGCCAACTGCCTCAAGGACTACTGGGCACACCGCGGTCCACGCCTGAAGACAATGGCCTCGCTGCCGTTTTGGGCGCAGCCGGCATTGCACAACCCCTTGTCCACAGGCGAGGAGCAAGATCATTCCGTCGCCTACGGCGGTTCCTACTACGGCCAACGCTTCGCCAAGCGCTCCCAGGAACTGGTCACCTTGTTGGATGCGGCTATCCCCCATGGCCTGAAGATCTACGACCGCCAGTTTGACAACCCGGATTCGCCGTACAGGTTCCCGGAGCACCTTCAGGAATTCGTCCAAGGCGGGCTGCCCTACGCGGAAATGGTCAAGGCATATAAGAACCACGCGGTCCACATCAACGTCAATTCCGTGTCCGACTCCCCCACCATGTTCTCCCGCAGGGTCTTCGAACTGGCCGGTTGCGGCACCCCGTGCGTTTCCGGCCCGGGACTGGAACACGGCGGCATATTTGGCATCACGGACGCGACCTCGTTCACCAAGGCATCGGTAGCTGCAAAGCTCGATCGCTGGATGACCGATGAATACACGCGTCTTAGGGATGCCCAGGACGCGATGCGTATTGTTTACCGTTCGCACCTGTCCATCCACCGCCTAGCCTACCTCCTGCGCACCGCCGGGATCCCTGTAGCTGCGCAGGGACTTCCCTCCTACGTACTCCAGCTGGCAGAGCTGGACCACCGTACTGCGGAACTCGTCCTGGGACAGTCGCATCCACCTCTTGCCGTGGTTACCAGAGCCGTACCTTCCGCTGAAATTCTCGCGATGTTCGCCGCGCACCACGTGGAGGTCCTGAAAGCCATACCAAACGATCCGGAACTGTTCGTTGCGGACTTCACCGAGTCGTTCGAGGATCCCTTGGCCGCAGAGGATCTGGCCACCGCCATCCGACATACACACGCCAATGCCGCCCGCATCAACGTTGCGGACTTCGTCGCATATCCCATGCCTCTTTGGGATTGGAGCTCGAATGCTTCGAAAGCAATCAACATGCATCGGGTCGGCCACGACCAAGATCCAGCCATTGGTGTCCTGCAGTTGCCCAGCCCGGCACAAGTCGATGAGGTTCCGGACCAGCTCTTTTCTCTGCGCGAGGGAGAACCACGCAATGTCCTCATCGCCGGCCACGACTTGAAGTTTGCCGGCGCGATCATCGAGGGCCTGAAATCAGCTGGCCACAATGTCACGGTTGATCAATGGACCGGGCATTCGCAGCACGATGAGGCAAAAAGCCGTGAACTGCTGGTGGACGCCGACGTGATCTTCTGCGAATGGTCCTTGGGCAACTTGGCATGGTATTCGAAGAATAAACTACCCGATCAGCGTTTGGTGTCGCGCTTCCACTTCCAGGAGATCATTACGAAGTATCCGGCAGAGGTTGACTACGCGAATGTGGACGAACTGATCTTCGTGGGCGAGTATCTTCGCCGCACGGCAATCACCAAATTCGGGATTCCGGAGAATCTGACAAAGGTGGTATTCAACACCGTTGACGTGACTGGTCTTGATCGTCCCAAAACCGCCGACGCCCGCTTCAACCTGGGATTGGTCGGCATGGTGCCGGAGCACAAACGGCTGGACGTTGCCTTAGACCTTGTTGCGAAACTTCGCTCAACGGACTCGCGTTACCACCTGTATATCAAGGGAAATAGACCCGAAGAGTACTCGTGGATGGCCGCACGTCCACAAGAAATGAAATTCTACGAAGAACAATATACGCGCATAGAAACCGATCCCCTCCTGCGGGACGGGGTGACGTTCGACGGTCATGGTTCCGATATGCAAGATTGGTACCAGAAAATCGGTGTGTCATTGTCGGTAAGTGATTTTGAGTCCTTCCATTACACGATTGCAGACGGTGCCGCTTCAGGAGCAGTCCCGATGAGTCTGGCTTGGGCAGGGGCCGACCAGATCTATCCCGCTCATTGGCTTGCCAATTCAGTCGCAGACATGGCCGAGCGGATCATTGCCAGTACCGCTTCAGAGAGCATGTTCCATGCTTCGGGAACCGATGCACAGAACTTTGCGAAGTCTGCCTTTTCCAAGCCAAACACGGAAGATATTTTGATCGCAAACATCGTCGGCTGATCCCGCCTGTGAAGCGACTAACTGCCAGCAATCGGTCCCCTCACGATTTGGGATCGGTCGCTGGCCGACTTTAGGGCTCTTCGGATTTGAGCGTGGTGCGGGCGCCTTGACGCCGTAATCTTGTAGGCATCTTTCGGGGCTTCCGGCGTGCCGGGTCCCGGATAGACGTCAGGGCCTTCTTGAATGGTTATCGACTAAGAACACCTTCAAGAAAGACCCTGACAGTGAACCATTCTAGCTCTGCCTGCGTGCTGCCCGCGGCACCAAGGAAACCCAAAGAACCACTCCCTGTGGATGCCGCCGAGAACCTGGTGGCCAGCTCCTGCGGGACCGGCCCATGGTGCAACAGGGCCGACGCCTTCCTGGGCCTGGAAGGCCTGCACGTACTCGAGGTGGACCGCCGAGATCCGACCCGGCTCGTCGTGGCAGTGGAAACACCCAAACGCACCGCCTGGTGCCGCGGATGCGGCGCCCAGGCAAAATCCCACGCCCGGCGCCCCGTGCCCATCCACGACATCCCCTCCCACTGCTCACCGGTGGTCCTGCACTGGAACAAACGGGTGTTCCGCTGCCACGAAAAACAATGCCGCACGGTGACGTTCACGAAAAGAACACCACCGCATCGGACCACGGGAGAAACTCACCGTACGGGCCTGCCACTGGGCCCATGAGCAGCTGAAGAAACAAGACATCGCGGTCTCGGCGATCGCCCGGCAACTCGGCGTGGACTGGCACACGATCTGGGAGAACATCAAGGCACTGGCCCAGCTGGAACTCGCCGACCCCAAACGGCTGGAGGGTGTCAGAACCCTGGGCGTCGACGAACACATCTGGAGGCACACCGGCTTCCCCAGTGGCCGTGTCCTGACCGGGTTCGTGGACCACACCAGGGACGCTAAGGGCAGGATACGTGCCCGTCTTCTGGACCTGGTGCCCGGGCGCAGCGGGAAGGCTTATGCCGATTGGCTCAAGGCCCAACCCGAGGGCTTCAGACCCGGGATCAAAGTCGCGACCCTCGACCCATTCCGCGGCTACGCCAACGCCATCGACGAGGAGCTTCCCGACGCCGTCATGGTCTTGGACGCGTTCCACGTCGTCAAGCTCGGATCCGCCATGGTCGATGAGATCCGGTGCCGCGTCCAGAAGGAGGCCACCGGCAAACGTGGAGTGAAGGATGACCCTCTCTACCGCTCCCGCCGGCTCCTGCTGCAGGGGGCCGAACACCTGAAGAAGAAGCAACGCGACCTGCTCACCGAACTGCTCGAGGCCGGCGACAAGGACGGCGAGGTCACCATCGCCTGGAGCGCCTACCAGGAACTACGTTTGATCTACTACGTCCCGCATGCCGAGGGTCCCAAGCACGTCCAAGACCTGCTGAACAAATACGCTGATTGCCCGATTCCGGAGATCAAGCGGCTTTGCAAGACCCTGAAGAAATGGCAGAAGGAAATCATCGCCTACTTCGCCACCAAAGGTGCCTCCAACGGCCCAACCGAAGCGATCAACGGTGTCATCGAAACCACCCGAAGAATTGCCCGAGGATTCCGCAACTTCGAAAATTACCGCATCCGCTCACTGCTCTCCGCCGGCGGCCACCGGCACTCCCGAACTTAGGGGAGACTCACCACGCCAAATTCCGAAGAGCCCTAAAAGCCATGCTCACTCGATGTCTAGACCCCTGATTGGCAAATATGCCTAGACGGTACGGATATTCCGCGTACCCGGTGTGTAATCTCGCAACATCGTAGACACTGGATCTCGTCACTTCGTTGACAACCGATCTCACGGCTTCGTGTGTCCTGTCTCAGCGCATCGTGGACACACGATCTTATGACATCGTGGACACCATGTCTCAATACATCGTAGACAGTTCTTGCAGGTTCTTCTGGCAGTTTCAAGGCATGAACAATCCACTGCCACCGCGCATACGCGCCATGGTCATCAACTACGACCCTACCCAGCCCGACGCCCTGACGATCAGCGAATTCTGCAAAACCCAGAAGATCTCCCGCAGCATTTTCTATCGGATCCGCTCCCGGGCATCCACCGAGTCCGCATCAGCACTCCATCCGCGTTCCAGGGCACCTCACCACCCTGCACGGCGCTACGGACCCGAGGTTATCAACGAGCTGGTCCGCATCCGCAAACAGCTCAAGAAAGATGGGTGGGACTACGGACCGAAAACGATCCACCACGAAGCGACCATCCAAGATGGTTTACCCGGCGGACAGGTCCCATCGATTGCCACGATTGCCACGATTGCCCGGCTGCTCGCAGGTGTGGGCCATGTTGACCGGAACCCGCGCAAGCGACCGAAATCCTCGTATCTGCCCTTTGCCCGGTCCACGGCAATGGCCTTGTGGCAGCTGGACGCCTTCGAATACCGGACCGGCGACGGGAAGGTGGGCACCGTCTACCAGCTGATCGACGATGCGACACGTTACGACGTCGGGTCATGGGCGTACCGGCAGCACGAGAACAGCCATGACGCCCACGACCTGCTCGCCCGGGCCATCAAGTCCCATGGGGCACCCCAGGAGCTGCTCAGTGACAATTCCAAGGCATTCAACCAACTGCGCAGCGGCACGATCGGTGCGGTANCTTCCTGGACGCCAACAAGCCGAAGGACCTTGCCGACCTGCACAGGCTCATCACGCGCTATCGCGAGCATTACAACCGGCGCAGGCCGCACCAGTCGCTGAATCAGTCCACACCCGAAATCGCCTGGCAGACCCTGGAGCACACCCCGGCGAGCGAGCCGTTGCACTTGTCGGTGCTCGAAGCCAAAGCCGCAGAGTATCTGAGCAAGCGCAGGCTCAAGCAGGTCGCCCTCGGCACGGCGAGCGTTGCGGTCTCCAAGTCTGGCGAGATCATCGATGCCGGGTTGTTCCCGGAACCCGCCACGGGCCTGGCCGCGAATCAGGTCCTGATTGAGATCGTGAAAGACCAGTGCAAGGTCTTCTACCAGGGCCAGCAGATTTCCGTCCCCTCGTGCTAAATAGCGTCTGAAGGTACTCATGTTCCGGCTTGTTGGTACTTCCGTTCTGCTCACACGGTACCGCTCGAGCACTTTTCATGATCATCTGATTTGATCGCCACACAACACGGTGCGGCGAGCC
>NZ_BAABLK010000023.1:0-126052 GCF_039544305.1 Paeniglutamicibacter antarcticus | reverse complement strand
ACAATGTCAACCCATAACCCATCCCTCCAGCACACCAAGGTGCCCGGTCATGCGCCAGAGATTTCGCGTGCACTTCTCAAATGAGGCATGCGCCCCATTTCGCGCGCACTTTAGATGAGTCAACACGACCCGTAGTCTTTGGCTATACACGCGAGTAGCCTGCTGTACATGAGTGCAGCTTATGGCGACTTGACCGGATTGGACCGGTTGCGCGACGCGGCCATCGAGCGTTTCGCAGCCTACGGGTTCGACGTATCACTGCGTTCCGTCGCCTCCCGCGCAGGGGTTAGTGCCGGGCTTGTGCGCCACCACTTCGGATCAAAGGAAGTGCTCCGGGCTGAATATGATGCCACGGTGCTGAAATGGTATCGCCTATTGAAACAAGAAACCTTAAAGACCGCCCCGGACCAGCTATTTGCAAGGCTTCCGTCTTCGCAGGAGTGCGGGATCCTGCTGGTCTATATCCTGCGATCTCCCCGCGAGGGAGGGGCTGCCGGCCGCGATTTCATTGAGCGACTGGTCGCGGAGACCTTGGGGACCGTGCGGGGCGCGGTGTCGCGGGGGATTGTCATTCCCAGCCGTGGTGAAGAGGCTCGGGTGCGTTTCCTGGTCCAGCAATCCCTAGGAGCGATGCTTGTCGGTTTGGCCGTGTTCCCGTGTACTGCATTGGAAGTCTTCGGGGCGGTGATGGAGCAGTACTACGCCGAGGCCATGCTACCGACGCTTGAGCTCTAAACCGAGGGCCTCTTTGCCGACCGACGCTATCTCGATGACTACCGGACCCACCTGGTCGAAACCAAGAACCCATCTGCGGATCCCGCGGGTGGACCCGTGGTGTGAAAAGGAGAAAACAATGTTTTCAAACGGCCAGGCCATTTCGGTTTCCGGCCTGCACAAACGCTTCGGACACACGGTGGCCTTGGACGGACTGGAGCTCGCCGTTGACTCCGGAGACGTCGCTGGCTTCCTTGGCCCCAACGGATCGGGCAAGTCGACGGCCATTCGCATCCTGTTGGGACTGTTGCGCGCCGATTCCGGCAGGGTCCGGATGCTCGGTGCGGACCCGTGGGACGACGCGGTGGCGCTACATCGGCGCATCGCCTATGTCCCCGGCGAGGTGAGTCTGTGGCCCAACCTCACTGGCGGACAGGCCATTGGGATCCTCTTATCGCTGCGCGGGAGAGTAGACAGGGCCAAACGCGACGAGCTGCTTGAACGCTTCGACCTGGACCCCACCAAGAAGGCGCGCAGTTACTCCAAGGGCAACAGGCAAAAGGTCGTGCTTGTCGCGGCCTTGGCTTCGGATGCCGAGTTGCTTCTCCTTGATGAACCGACTTCAGGCCTCGACCCCTTAATGGAACAAGTGTTCACAGCCTGCATCGGCGAAGCCAAGGCCCAGGGCCGCAGCGTCCTGCTCTCAAGCCATATCTTCGCCGAGGTCGAGAGACTCTGTGATACCGTCACCATAATTCGTGAGGGCAAGACGGTGGAAGCAGGGCGTCTCGATGAACTGCGACACCTGC
This sequence comes from Paeniglutamicibacter antarcticus, assembly GCF_039544305.1. Taxonomy (NCBI): domain Bacteria; kingdom Bacillati; phylum Actinomycetota; class Actinomycetes; order Micrococcales; family Micrococcaceae; genus Paeniglutamicibacter; species Paeniglutamicibacter antarcticus. The sequence continues at coordinate 124,529 of NZ_BAABLK010000023.1, read as the reverse complement.
ACCGCACCACCGTCTCGGTGTTACTTGATTCCCAGGCCACTACTCTGGCGCAGGTCCCCGGGATCAACGACCTGGTGCTCGATGGGCAACGGGCCACCTTCACAGTCGGGGAGAAAGACCTGGGCGCAGTGCTGAGCGCACTGGCCGGGTATTCGCCAAGCTCCTTGGTTTCGGCGCCTCCATCGCTGGAGGATTTGTTCCTGCGCCACTATGGTGGACCGCACTTCGGCGCGGACGCCCCGAATCCAGATGAATCGGGGCCTTCGCGTTGGGGTGGTGCGCGATGAACGCAGTAGCTGTGTCCGGACGGCATACGGCGCAGCGGTCTACAACTGCTATGGGCACGCTGGTGGGACTGGGGATTTGCGTGAAGTTCATCCTGAGCCGTAACGGGTTGCGGCTCGTCATCTGGGCGGCCGTGTTGGCACTCATGATCCCATTGGTCTACGACTCCCAGCAACAGATATTTCCTACCCAAGCGGACCGGGATGCATACGTCAGGGTGGCCAATACCCCGGCGGTGGCAGCCATGACGGGCCTTCCCTACGCGGCGGGATCGCTCGGTGGCATCCTGGTTATCAAGGTCTGGATGACTTTGGCCGTTGCCCTGGGTTTCGCTTCGATCTTTTTGGTCACCCGCAATGGCCGGGCAGACGAGGAGACTGGGCGCACCGAGCTGCTGCGCTCGGCAGCCGTGGGTCGGCATGCCTATTCCTTGGCGAACTATGTGGTCGCCGGCGCCCTGAGCGTAACCGCAGGGTTGCTGATCTCCGTGCTATGCCTGGGACTGGATCTTCCGACAAACGGCTCTTGGGTGATGGGTGCCTCCATTGCCGGAACAGGCCTGGCCTTCGTGGCTGTCTCGGCGATCTGCGGCCAGCTCTCAAGCACCAGCCGAGGAGCGAACTCGTTGGCCGTGGGGGTGCTGGGGCTTTTCTACTTGATCAGGGCCGGCGCAGACCTGCAGGCCGAAGGCACCAAGGCCAGTGCGTTGAGCTGGTTCTCACCGTTCGGCTGGGCACAGACCATGCGTGCGTTCGGGGAAAACAGCTGGTGGCCAATGCTGGCGATATTGGGATTGGCCGTACTTGGCTGTGCTCTGGCCCTGCGGATTGAAACAAGCAGGGACTTGGGTTCCGGGATCCTGCCGGAGCGGGGTGGTTCGTCAACCGCCTCCGGCTTCCTGGCTAATCCACTGGGCCTGGTATTGCGCCTGCAACGTGGCTCGCTCATTTCTTGGCTCCTGGGGGCGTTGCTGATCGGCGGTTTTTTCGGGGCAGTGGCGCGGGCGATGGTGTTCGCCGTAGACCCGAATAACTCCTATGCACAGTCCCTGATTGGTGCTGAACACGGGATGCTCAATGGGGTGCTCGGCGTCTTGGTGCTGTTCAACGGGCTTTTGGCCGGTGCCTTTGCAGTACAGTCGTTGGCTGGTGCGCGCAGCGAAGAAGAAAGCGGACGGCTCGAAAACCTTTTGGCAGGATCTCTTGCCCGCCCTGTGTGGCTCGGCGCCCACGTGCTCGTCGCCGCCGGCGGCTCGGCGGCAATGATGCTGCTGGGCGGATATCTCACCGGTGCAGCCTCCCAAGGTGCAGCCACCGGAGGGCAGATGGCAGCGGCATCATTTGCTTACTGGCCCGGCGTATTGCTGATGCTCGGGGTGCTGCTCTTCTGCCAAGGAGTGTTGCCTCGCGCCGCGACGGCGATCGCTTGGACCATGTATGGGATTTCGTTCATGGCGGCGATGTTCGGAGGACTGTTCTCCTTCGCGCAGGACGCCATCAAGGCTACTCCGTTCGGCATGATCCCGCGGATACCGGCAGAGGACTTCACACCGATGCCTTTGGTGGTGCTTGCGCTCTCTGCCGTGGTGCTGGGCTCCATGGGGTTCTGGCGCTTCCGCGCCCGTGATCTGATACCCGGCTAGGGCAAACCGCCGGCATTACCGATACGCGTGCTAACGACAACGGGCAACCACATTGACGGGGTCCACAAGGATTCGCCTCTCCACTGGGACCGGCTCCAACGCCAATACCCGTGACCATGGAACCGGGGGCGAGTCCACGGACCCGTCTGACGAATCAGGCGTTGTCCGCGCAGAACACCGTGCGGGCCGCCAAGGCAACCTGCAGCCGGGAGTTGACGCCGAGCTTATTGATCACACGGCATACGTGGGTCTTGACGGTCGTTTCTTATATCCCCGGCTTGCGGCCGACGTCACAGCGACCCCGGGCCCGGAAACCAGGACGATCCGGCAACCCATTACAGGCGTTTGGCTGCGGCACTAACGGGTGCAGCATCGATTGGAAACTCGAGCCTGTGTTTCTCCCCGTGTCCGATGTGGATAACGCCAAGGATTTCTATGTGAATAACGTCGGGTACAACGCCGACCATGACGAGCGACCCGTCGAATCGGTCCGTTTTGTCCAACTGACTCCACCTGGATCGGCGGCTTCAATCTGCATCGGTGAGGGGCTGACCGACGCCGCACCGGGAACCTCTACAAACCTGCTCTTGGTGGTCAGCGTCATCGAAGCTGCCATGACCAGCTGAAGGCCACTGGCGTGGCCGTGAGCAAGGTCCGGGTCTTGAACTGGGGCCACTTTGTGTATTTCGCCGAACCGACGGAAACAATTGGTCTGTCCAATACCTCCCGCAACTCCCCGACGGATAAGGCTTCGTAGGGAGCCCAGGTGCCGTTGCGCTGGCGGGCTGGCATGGCTCCCTAGGAACACAGGGAACATTTCCCGCAGACGCAAGGAATCAGGAAGCCTGGGGGCAATCATCGATGCTGCGAATCGCGCACTGTTTTCAAGAGTTCATCAGACACAGGATTCAGTCGCGGAGCAGCCTCGGCGCCGTCTCGCAGGACACGGCGAAAACGGGGTTTGGTGTGATCGGGCACTATGCCACGGGTGTCAGGGCTTGACCGGGTAGCGGCTGATGATCGCGATCCGGTTGAACATATTGATGGCAGCGCTCAGCCAGGCTACGGCCGAGATCTGTTCGTCGGAAAGCACTGCGCGGGCCATGGTGTAGACGCCATGTGGGACGTGGTCGACCGAGACCATGGTGATTGATTCGCACAATGCCAAGGCGGCGCGCTCCACTGCGCTGAAGTACTGGGAATCAGCCCACGCAGAAACTACTGCCAGGCGATCGGTGGTCTCACCGAGGGCCAGCGCGTCCCTGGTGTGCATGCGCAGGCAGTACGTGCAACCGTTGATTTGCGAGGCTCGGACCTTGAGCAGCTCACGGAGCTTGGGATCTATTCCCGCGGCGTCGGCGGACTTGCTGGCGGCCTCGTTCATGGCCAACAGCGCCGCGTATGCAGCGGGATCGGACTTGCTGAGATTTACACGGGTATCCATGACTAGATGCTAGCCCTGCTTGCAGACAATCAACAGGGGGCAGAAACAAAGCCCCAGATCAACATGCGGAAAGTACCAATGATGGTCCGGCACGCGTCAACGGAAAGTAATGGCGTGTTCGAACACGCGTCCACTACCTCGAACGATCAGGAGAAACCAAGACCCTGATGAGCCACCAGACCGGGAAACTTCGTGGCGCTGGATGGCTCCAGCGGGCGTCTTATCCCGGTTTTTGCGCTGCGTCGGGTGGCGTATGCCCTTACTGGCCATTGAAATGTCTGGCCTATGGGTCTACAGGGGAGCAAAACGGAATTCAGTGAAGGAGTCAGTGCAAATGGGAACACGGTTGACGAGGACACCTTGGTTCGGCCCAAACGAAGCGTGGGGTGGGGATGGAAGCCGGTCCACTGGCTTGGGTCCATTGGGCGAGATGGCAAGTCCGTGCAGCCGGGATTCAGCGGACGGGTCACCTTGGACACCAGGCTTCGTCAAAGTAGCTGAGTCCGGGGACCGGCGAGCTGGTTGCCTCTGGGTGGATACCTCGGGAGCGGGCGCCATGGACATCAAACCTGCGATGCTGGCCTTGGCCGCAACGCGTTGCCGTGATATTTGTCGCCACCCCCCCCGGCAAAGGGGGGGGCTTGGGTTCCCAACGCGAACGTGCGCCCGATGCACCCGGTGTCTCGCTACCGGCTTTTCGCCATGGTCCGGAAGCCGACGCGACTTGGGAATTTCCCGGGTGAAGCTGGCTTGCATTGGCAGCGGACAGTCAGTATTCATCAGGGATTTTGCCTGGCTGGCAGGGGAGTAAGCGGGATGACCGAAGTGCACGTGGACGGATCGATAAGCCTGCCTTGGCGACGGACCAAAGGAGGCCTTGGTTCGTTTGCGCTTGCCTTTGGTGTAGTCCCGGTTCTGGCCGGGTGTTCATCGAGCTCGGCGCCGGCGGATACTTCGGGAACCACCAGTGCAACCGGCGGTACCTCTACCTCAGTGCCAACGGCCGAGATCCCCGATGGTCCTGCCGGCAAGCAACTTTCCTGGTTGCTGGATGCCACCAAGGCCCTGCCCATCGACGGGCAGGCCGTGGCCGCACATATGAGCGCAGCCTTTGTCTAACCCCTCTCGCCGGAGGAGTTCAACAAAATCCTGGCCTCACTGTCCCCGCAGGGTGGTCTGCAGTTGACCTCGATCGAGGCGAGGACCCCGACGGCCGTGGTCGGTACCGTCGAGGGCATCCAGGGGCCCATGCAGGTGAGCCTGTTGACGCAAGCCGACGGCAAGGTTCAAGGGCTCTTCTTCAAGCCGACACCCTAGGCATCGGCCACCGCCGGGCGCCACTGCGCACATTTGCCCACGCTGTGCCCATCCATTGCGCCGGTGCCGTACTGAAGCTCCCTGGGCACCCGGAGGAAGAGCGGGGACCGCATCGGCCATGGGAAGCCACCGTGGTGGCTCCTGCCCCGGGGCCCCGTGATCCGCCGATCCGGGTGTCCCATGCGTGATTCCGGATTGGTTGGCACCCTACGGCGTCGGTTAAGCTGGGTGTTGGCTGGCTGTGGTCACCGTATGCCACAAGCTATGAAGCCCCATAACGAAACGAGGAACCGTAGTGCTTGAGGAAATCACACTGAGTGTCGATGGAAAACAACGCGAGGTGAATGCCGGCACTACCGGGGCCGAGCTGTACTTTGACGACCGCGAGGTCGTGGTGATGCACGTCGATGGCGTGCTGCGCGACCTGGCCCGCCCACTCGAGGCAGGTACCGAGGTGAAAAGAGTCACCATCGACTCGCCGGCCGGCCTCGAGGTCTTGCGCCACTCCACCGCCCATGTCATGGCCCAGGCCGTGCAGCAGCTGCGCCCGGATGCCAAGCTCGGCATCGGCCCGTACATCACCGACGGCTTCTACTTCGACTTCGACGTCGAGGAACCGTTCACCCCCGAGGACCTCAAGGCTCTCGAGAAGATGATGCTCAAGATCGTGAACCAGAACCAGAAGTTCGCACGCCGCGTCGTCACTGAGGACGAGGCCCGCACGGCCATGGCCAACGAGCCGTACAAGCTGGAACTGCTCTCCAAGACCAATGAGGCCGACGAAGCCGGCGAGGGCGTCAACGTCGAGGTCGGCGCCGGTGAAATCACCATCTACGACAATGTCGACCGCAAGTCCGGCGACGTGATTTGGTGCGATCTATGCCGCGGCCCGCACCTGCCCAACACCAAGCTGATCTCCAACGCCTTCGCGCTGACCCGCACGGCAGCCGCATACTGGCTGGGTAGCGAGAAGAACAAGCAGCTCCAGCGCATCTACGGCACTGTCTGGCCCACCAAGGCCGACCTGAAGGCATACCAAGAGCGCCTGGCCGAGGCCGAGCGCCGCGACCACCGCAAGCTCGGCGCCGAGCTAGACCTGTTCTCCTTCCCGGACGAGCTTGGAAGCGGCCTGCCAGTGTTCCACCCCAAGGGCGGAATCATCCGCAAGACCATGGAAGACTACTCGCGCCAGCGCCACACCGAAGCCGGATACGAGTTCGTCTATACCCCGCACATCACCAAGGGCCACCTGTACGAGATCTCCGGGCATCTTGACTGGTACAAGGACGGCATGTTCCCCCCGATGCACATCGATGAGACCCGCGACCCGGAGACCAACGAACTGCTCAAGCCCGGCCAGGACTACTACCTCAAGCCGATGAACTGCCCGATGCACAACCTGATCTTCCGCGGACGCGGACGCTCCTACCGCGAGCTGCCGCTGCGCATGTTCGAATTCGGCCAGGTCTACCGCTACGAGAAGTCCGGCGTGGTCCACGGACTGACCCGCGTGCGCGGCATGACACAGGACGACGCCCACATCTACTGCACCCGCGAGCAGATGAAGGACGAGCTGACCAGCACGCTGAAGTTCGTGCTGGATCTGCTCAAGGACTACGGGCTGGATGACTTCTACCTGGAGCTCTCCACCAAGGACCCGGAGAAGTTCGTCGGATCCGATGACGCCTGGGAAGAAGCAACCAACACCCTGGCCGAGGTCGCCGAGGCCTCGGGACTGGAACTGGTCCCGGATCCGGAAGGAGCGGCGTTCTACGGCCCGAAGATCTCCGTGCAGGCACGCGACGCCATCGGACGCACCTGGCAGATGTCCACCATCCAGCTGGACTTCAACCTGCCCGAGCGCTTCGAGCTCGAGTACCAGGCAGCCGACGGGACCCGCCAGCGCCCGGTGATGATCCACCGTGCCCTCTTCGGTTCGGTGGAGCGCTTCATGGGTGTGCTCATCGAGCACTATGCCGGTGCGTTCCCCGCATGGCTGGCACCGGTCCAGGTCGTGGGGATCCCCGTGGCGGAGGCGTTCAACGACTACGTCTCGGAGGTCATCGCGAAGCTGCGCGAGGCAGGCATCCGTGCCGAGGCCGATTTGGGCACCGAGCGGTTCCCGAAGAAGATCCGCAATGCCTCCAAGGACAAGATCCCGTTCGTGCTCATCGCCGGTGGCGAAGACGCGGAGGCCGGGGCGGTATCCTTCCGATTCCGCGACGGCAGCCAGGACAACGGCATTCCGGTGGGCGAAGCCGTTGAACGCATCATCACCGCGGTGAAGAACCGGGAGGCTTAGGCGCAATGGGGGAGTTCAACGCCCAGGGAGGGCAGGGGGTTTCGCAGGAGGCGGCCGATGCCGCGATCACCGATGACTTTGAGCTCGCCGGTGTGCCGGATTCGTTCCAGCGGTTGTGGACCCCTTACCGGATGGCGTACATCAAGGCCGGGCAGGACCACGTCAAGGACGAGGAAAGCTGTCCGTTCTGTGCCGGTCCCAACCGCAGCGACGAAGAGTCCTTGATCATCCACCGCGGCAAGACCGCGTACGTGATCCTGAACCTCTTCCCCTACAACCCGGGCCACCTGCTTATCTGCCCTTACCGCCATGTTCCGGACTACACCGACATCACCGAAGAGGAAACGATGGAGATGGCGGCGTTGGCGCAGAAGTCCATGCGAGTGCTGCGCCATGTCTCGCGTCCCACCGGCTTCAACCTTGGCATGAACCAGGGCGTCACCGGGGGAGCGGGAATCGCAGCGCACCTGCACCAGCACGTGGTTCCGCGCTGGGCCGGGGACGGGAACTTCTTCCCGATCATTGCCGAAACCAAGGCGATCCCCGCGACCCTCAACGACATCCGCGAGGACATGACCGCCGGCTGGCTTCAAATCGACTAGCACCAGGTTGTCTCTCGCCGCCGATGGCCCCTTCGAAGGATGCTTCGAAGGGGCCATCGGCGTCTTGGTGCCAGGAGCGCATCTTTTATCGGGCGCGGGTGTCTTGCGGCGGAAGTCACCGGCCCCTGGCGATAGCGACCGATACGCTTGGCAACCCACGGGCAGGCTGGGCGACAGTACATATGGTTCTGGAATGTGACGACATACCCACGACCTTTGTGCCACAGCGGATCTACGATGATTTGCGTATTGCCCACCGTATTGAAAGGAATTCCCAGGTGTCTGAAAACGAAGCCGTCCCCACCCCCACAACTACCGTAGGTAGCGACCGCGTCAAGCGGGGCATGGCCGACATGCTCAAGGGCGGCGTCATCATGGATGTCGTCACGGCCGAACAAGCCCGTATCGCCGAGGACGCCGGTGCTGTTGCCGTGATGGCCTTGGAACGCGTTCCGGCCGACATCCGGGCACAGGGCGGGGTTTCGCGCGCGAGCGACCCGGACATGATCGATTCCATCATCGCTTCCGTCTCCATCCCGGTGATGGCCAAGGCCCGCATCGGCCACTTCGTCGAGGCGCAGATCCTGCAGTCTCTTGGCGTGGACTACGTCGATGAGTCCGAGGTGCTCTCCCCGGCGGACTACGAGCACCACATCGACAAGTGGAACTTCAAGGTCCCCTTCGTCTGCGGCGCCACCAACCTGGGCGAGGCACTGCGCCGGATCAACGAGGGCGCTGCCATGATCCGCTCCAAGGGCGAGGCCGGAACCGGGGACGTTTCAAACGCCACCGGGCACATGCGCAAGATCCGCGCCCAGATCGCACAGCTCGCAGCCCTTCCCGAGGACGAGCTGTACGTGGCCGCCAAGGAACTCCAGGCTCCCTACCAGCTGGTCAAGGAAATCGCTGCCACCGGCAAACTGCCCGTGGTGCTGTTCACCGCCGGTGGCATCGCGACCCCTGCGGATGCTGCCATGATGATGCAGCTGGGCGCCGACGGCGTGTTCGTGGGCTCGGGCATCTTCAAGTCCGGCAACCCCGCCCAGCGCGCAGCGGCCGTGGTCCAGGCCACTACCTACTTCAACGACGCGGACCAGTTGGCCAAGATCTCCCGCGGACTGGGCGAAGCCATGGTCGGCATCAACGTCGCTGACATTCCGGCACCGCACCGCCTCTCCGAGCGCGGCTGGTAACACCCAGGCGAACTGATGCCGGGCCACGGGCTGGGTGCCCCGGCTACGCATGGCCTCTCCGCAAAGAAGGCATGATGTGTACCGGGCAGCACCCGGCCCGCGACGTTTAAGTCCCCCAGGGGACCCCGCGCTGCGGCCTTCGGGGCTGGGGATGCGCAACGGGCACCTGCATGGATTCCCGGCATTGATCGATTCCCCGGGACTTGATGCCGGCAAACCGGGGCACCTCGTCCGGTGGCGGGCGTAGGCTGGGCCGGAGAACCAGTATCGTCCAACACCGCAAAAGGGGCAGTCATGAAAATCGGTATCCTGGGCACGGGCAGCGTTGCACAAGCCCTCGCGGGTGGCTGCGCCGCAGCCGGGCACTCGGTGACCTTGGGCTCGCGGCACCCTGAATCCCGGACCGATCTTGTGTACCCCGTCTCGGGCCTTGAGGAAACCGCGCGAAACGCCGAGGTGATCGTGAATGCGACTCCGGGCGCCTCCTCGAAGGAACTCCTGGACCAGATCGATGCGGCGGTGTTTAGCGGAAAACTCCTGATTGACGTGGCCAACGCCGCTACGTCCTCTTACGAGCTGATCTATCCCGGCTCCAGCTTGGGCGAAAAGTTGCAGGAGATGCTTCCGGAGGCGAACGTCGTGAAAACGATGAACACCTGCGCCGGCAAGATCTTCATCAACCCGTCTTCCCTGGAGCCAACCAGCATCTTTGTCTCGGGCAACGACGCTTCGGCCAAAAACCAGGCGACAACCCTCCTGAAAGACCTCGGCTGGCCCGAGGACTCCATCATCGACCTTGGAGGGATCTCCACCGCGAAGGGGCCCGAACACTACTTCGTCATGTGGGCATGCCTCACCAAGGCGATGGGCACCACGGCCCTGAACGTGCGTGTGGTCCGCTGAGCAAGAAGTGATCCGCTCTACACCCGCCGTTTATTCCGGGGATCCGATAAATGAGCGACGGCAGCACGCCAGCATCCAATAGCGACAAGAAAGCGCGTGAAACCGAATCTTGTTGCGCCGTGGTCCGCGGCAGCACCTGTTTCCACCACTTCCGGCTTGGAGCGCCGATGGGTTGAGGCCCGCCATCTCTCATGCGGCACCCAATGGAGCGGATACCCTCATGGGCCATGGCGCCGGCAAGCGATGCCCGCCTCCGGTGTTCTCAGCACTCATGGGCACGCACCCCGGACGCCAACCGGTCCTTGGAATGCAGCAGCCAAAGGCTAGCGCAGCACCAAGTGGCGGCCACGACCAAGCAAACGCATCCCGTTGGCCTCGAAGAACTGTGCGGAACTCGGTGATGCCGCGGCGATGAGCTCGATGCGCGACTGGTCATCGAGTCCCAACGGATTGGCCATGCCCCGGGCCAAGCCGTTGAGCAGGGACGAGCCAATGCCGGCCCGTCGATGTGAAGGAGCGACTGCCAAACCGTGGATGGCCAACTGGCCACCCAATGCCTGCTGGGCAAAGGCGCGGCCCACCAGTTCCCCTTCAAGGGTGCGGGCGGTGGCTTGTTCGATGCGGCGCAGCGCGGGGTGTCCGGCGCTCAACCCGGCCGCCGCCGGATCGCGCCACAGGTTTGCCACCTGCAACTCCTTGGCGTCGGCGCCCTTGGCCTCGGGGATCTCGGTTCCCAGGCGCACACGGCCGTCCCACGGTTCCCGCGGTCCCACCAATTCCCCGGCATGCCACGAAATCTGTGCCGCATCGGAGAATCCGGCTGCCTCCAGCGCAGTGGATGGCGCGCCGGAATTGACCCAGGCCTCCACCCGGCGCGCACCCAGGCGCGTTCCCTCGGCCAAGCCAGGGCGCAGCCCGGCTTCCTGTGCATGGGCTGGGAAGAGCAGCACCAGCCGGGCGCGTGCGGGCTGCCAAGCCCATGAGCAACCGTGGGTGGTGAAGATCTTGCCGCCGGTGGCAGTCGCCATGGCTTGGTGCCAGTGCGAGAGCGCATCCTGCGCAAATCCGATGGTTGTCACGTTTACTTGCCCTTTGCCAGGCCGCGGCGCGCCAGCAACGGTTCGATCCGTGCGGGCCGTCCTCGGAAGATCTCATAGGATTCCAGCGGGTCACGGGTGTTGCCGCGCGAAAGCAGCTCGTCGCGGAACCTTTCACCGTTTTCCCGTTTCAGCCCGCCGTTTTCGGTGAACCATTGAACGGTGTCGGCGTCCAGCACCTCGGACCAGATGTATGAGTAGTACCCAGCGGAGTATCCGCCGTCAAAAATATGCTTAAAGTAGCCGGTTCGGTAGCGCGAGGGTACCAGGTCAGGGATCAGTCCGGCATCGGTGAGCACGCGCTGCTCGAAGGCCAGCGGGTCGGAAACCATCTCCCCGTCAACGAGCGAGTGCCAGGACAGGTCCAGGACAGCGGCGGTGAGGTATTCAGTCGTGGCGAATCCCTCACCCCACAGGGCCGCGGCATCGAGGGTATCAACGGTGCCGGCCGGCAGCGGCTCTCCGGTGACGGTGTGGGCTGCGTATCCGGGCAGCACCTCGGGGTGCAGTGCCCACATCTCGTTGACCTGGGAAGGGTACTCGACGAAGTCGCGGGGCACCGCGGTGCCGGACAACGACGGGTAGATGGCGGCTGAGAACAATCCATGCAACGCGTGTCCAAACTCGTGGAACAGCGTGTTGACCTCGTCCAGGGAAACAAGCGCGGGTTCGCCCTGGGCGGGCTTGGGGATGTTCAAGGTGTTGGTGACCACCGGGCGCTCTTCAAGCAACGATGCGGACTCGCGGATGGAATTCATCCAGGCGCCGCCGGCCTTGGTGGGCCGGGCAAAGAAATCTCCCACAAACAGGCCAAGGCTCGAGCCGTCCTCGTTGAAGACTTCCCACGTGCGGACGTCGGGGTGGTAGAGCGGGAAGTCGAACCGTTCGGTGAAACCCAGTCCGTAGAGCCGGCTGGCGGCAGAAAAGACGCCACGTACAAGCACTGCATCGAGTTCGAAGTATTCGCGCAGCGCAGCGCGGTCCAGCGTGTAGCGTTCCCTGGCCACGGCGGCGGAGTAGTAGGTCCAATCCCAGGGCTGGATGGGGGCGCCGGAGATCTTCTCCAGCTCGGCAGCCTCGGCCCGTGCATTGGCAACGGCCGCAGGGACGAGCCCGGCGAGGCGGGCCTTGACCGCCTCAAGGCCCGGCGCGGTTGCATCCTGCAGCACCACGTCGGCGTGCGTGTCGAAACCGAGCAGGGCAGCGCGCTTGGAGCGCAGCGACGCCATTTGCGCACCCAGGTCAAGGGTCCGGTTCGCGCCTTCCTGGCCGCGGTTCACCGAGGCCTCGAAGAGCCTGCGGCGCGACTCGGACAGTTCCAGGCACTCAAGCATCGGTTGGCCGGTAGGCAGCACCAATGAGAGCAGGTAGCCCTGGGTGTGTCCGGCGGCACGCGCTGCGTCGGAGGCCGAGGCCAACTGCCCGTCGCTGAGTCCATCCAGTTCGGCGGCATCGGAATAGTGGACCGCCGCATCGTTCATGGTGCCCAAGAGCTTGCGCGAGTATTCACTGGACAGATCCGTGATCTGTGAGTTCAGCGCACGCAGTTCCTGCTTGCGCTTTTCGTCGAGTTCGGCACCTGCTGCACGGAAGGTACGCAGCGTCTCGGACACCAGTCGTGCGTCTTCGCCGGTGAGCGCTCGGGCATCCAGGGCGGACAGGCGCGCGAAAAGTGCCTCATCCAGGTGGATGGCATCCTGGTGGCCGGAAACCAGCGACTGGATTTCCGGGTCGATCTCGCGCAGCTCATCAGTGGCGTGGGCGGAGAACACCGTCCAGTAGGCCATCACGGTGCGGCGCAGCAGCTGGCCGCACCGTTCCACGGCTACAAACGTGTTCTCGAATGTCGGGGCATCGGTGTTTTGCGCGATCGCACCAAGCTCCTCGAGGTGCTGATCCACCCCCTGCCCGATGGCATCCAGGTAGTGGGCTGCCTCCAGGGCTGAATAATCTGGGAATTCAAACGGCAAGGTGCTTGGCTCAAGCAACGGATTAGGCATGTCCTTAACCCTGTCACAAGCCCGCAGTGCTGTCCGTTTCCCGCGCCGTATTCCCGGCAGCGAGGTTAGGCTCATAACCATGACTGAACGAATTGCGCAAGGATTTTTTGCTGCCAGGGGTATTGCCTTCGCCGCAGCACTGCTTCTTAGCACCTTGCTTGCTGCCTGCGCGCCGGTGGACGGTCCTCCGCCATCGGCAAGCTCCGGTGCTGTGGGCAGCTCCGCGGCTTCGGCCGCCCCGAGCCAGGACTCATCGAGGACCCCGAGCGAACCGACCGAGAGCGCCAGCAAAGCCTCCGCTGGGCCCAAGGACGCACAGTGCCCCGGGGATGAATGCATCGAGGTCGCCGTGGCAGGGGACATCCTGCTGCATCCTGCATTGTGGGACCAGGCCGAGGCAGACGGGGCGGGAAGCCTGGACTTTGACCCGCTGCTGGCTGGCATCGCTCCCTACCTGGACCAAAGCGACCTTGCCCTGTGCAACCTTGAAACCCCGGTGGCGCCCAAGGGCGGGCCATACGCCGGATACCCGATGTTCAACGTCCCGCCGCAAATCATTGAGGCACTGGAGAAGGCAGGCTACGACGGCTGCACCACGGCGAGCAACCACTCGATGGACGGGGGAGTCCCCGGGGTCAAACGCACACTGGACGCGCTGGATGGGGCAGGTATGTTCCACACCGGTTCCTACCGCAGCGCAGTCGAAGCCGAAAAGCCATTGCTCGCACCGGTGGGAAGTGCGAAGATAGCCATCATTGCCGGCACGTACTCGCTGAACGGCATGAAGGAAGACGCTCCGTGGCGCGTCGATGACCTCGAGAAGTCCTCGTTGCTGGCGCGGGCCAAGGCCGCACGAGCCGCCGGCGCGGACATCGTGATGGCAGCGATCCATGACGGAGCCGAGTACACCAGCAGCCCCACGGCCGCCCAGCTCAAGTTGTACCGGGCGTTGGCGGAGAGCGGGGAATTCGACTTCATCTATTCGCACCACACGCACTCGGTGCTGCCGGTTGAAAAACACGAAGGCACCTGGATCGTCTACGGTTTGGGAAACTCGGTGGCGAAGCACGCGACCAAGACGGTGCTGAACACCGAGGGGCTGACGGTGAAAATGCAATTTGTTCGTACCGGGGAGACCTGGGAGCCCGGGAACCTGGTGTGGGCTGCCCACACCATCAAAGCGGCCCCGCTGCGTTGGTGTGCCTTGCCTTCGGCATCGAACCAGCCGTGCACCACCGGATCCAAGGACGCAGCCTCGCTGCAACGCACCACCGAGACCGTGAACTCCATGAACGCCAAGGAAAACGGCGCGAAGATGTGGACACTTCCCGGGCAGTGACCCGGCATTGCGCGGGCTAACCGTCATAAAAATATCAGTGCCGCTCACGCAGGGTTTATTCTAGGCTGTCCGCGTGCTCCATCTCAGTTAGCCAGGGACACTCGATCCTTTATCACCTGAGCAGGAAGTGATCCACCGTGGTACTACAAATTGGGGTTCTTGCCCTGCAGGGGGATGTCAACGAACATCGCCGGGCCCTTGAATCACTAGGTGCAGTTGCCCAGCCGGTGAAGGTGGCCGATGAGCTGGCAGGACTCGACGGGCTGGTTATCCCGGGAGGTGAATCAACGGTGATTGACAAGCTGGCCCGGTTCTCCGGGCTCGACGGGGTCATTAGGGCCAAGATCGCCCAGGGGTTCCCGGTCTATGGTTCATGCGCCGGAATGATCATGCTGGCCGACACCATTGCCGATCCTGCCACCAATCTCAAGGGCGACCCCCAGCAAAGTTTCGGGGGAATCGATATGGTGGTCAAGCGCAACGCCTTCGGCAGACAAATCGATTCGTTCGAAGTGGACCTGGATTTCAAGGGACTTGACGTCCTTCCCAGCCAGGATCCAGACCAGGCGGCCAAACCGGTTCGCGCCGCTTTCATCCGGGCACCCTGGGTGAGCAGCGTGGGAGAAAGAGTAGAGGTATTGGCCACGATCCCCGCCGGAAACACGCCCTTGGGCGGTGATGGGGTTCGGTTGGCTAGAATTGTCGCAGTACGTTCGGGGAAATTGCTGGCGACCTCCTTCCATCCAGAGGTGGGCGGGGAACGCCGTATCCACGAACTTTTCATTCAGATGATCAGAGGAGACGCGTAAGCATGTCGGGCCACTCCAAATGGGCAACCACAAAACACAAGAAGGCCATCCTGGACAGCAGGCGCGCCAAATCGTTCGCCAAGCTGATCAAGAACATCGAGGTCGCGGCCCGCGCCGGCGGCGCCGACATGGCCGGGAACCCGGGCCTTGAGGTCGCGGTCTCCAAGGCCAAGAAGACCTCGGTACCCGCCGACAACATCGACCGCGCCGTTAAGCGCGGCGCCGGTCTGACCGGCGAAGTCATCGACTACACCGAGATCATCTACGAGGCCCGCGGACCGCAGGGCTCGGCGCTTCTCGTGGAATGCCTGACGGACAACAAGAACCGCGCTGCTTCAGAGGTGCGCCTGGCGATCAACCGCAACGGCGGCACGGTTGCGGACCCCGGCTCTGTGGCGTACATGTTTGCCCGCCAGGGAGTTGTCGGGCTGCCGAAGAAGGACCTCACCGAGGATGACGTGCTCATGGCGGTGCTCGATGCTGGGGCCGACGAAATAAAGGAGGCCGGGGAGAACTTCGAGATCCACAGCGAACCGACCGACCTGCGCGCCGTCGTCAGTGCACTCGAGGAAGCCGGGATCGAATACGAGACCGATGAAATCGAATTCGTTCCCTCGCTGCACGTACAGCTCGATGCCGCCTCGGCCCGCAAGTTCCTTAAGCTTGCCGATGCATTGGAAGAGCTCGACGACGTGCAGAACGTCTACTCCAACGCCGACATCAGTGCCGAGGTCATGGCAGAACTCGAAGAGGACTAGTCCACTTCCATGGCATTGAGAGTGGTGGGTGTCGACCCCGGACTGACCCGTTGCGGGCTGGCCGTGGTCGACGTCGAACCCAACCGCCGGGCCACGCTCGTCGATGTCACGGTGGTGGGAACCGATCCCGGAACCCCGCTTGACCAACGGTTGTTGGCCATCGCCGATGGCATCGACGCGTGGCTCGATGAGCACAAGCCCGACGTCGTTGCCCTGGAGCGGGTCTTCAGCCAGCTGAACGTCAGCACGGTGATGGGCACCGCCCAGGCCTCGGGCGTGGTGATCGTTTCCGCGGCACGCAGAAACATCCCGGTGGCATTGCATACGCCCACTGAGGTCAAGGCTGCGGTGACTGGATCGGGCTCGGCGAACAAGAACGCCGTGGGCAAGATGGTTGCCAAGATCCTGCGCCTGGATGAGCCGCCGTCCCCGGCCGATGCCGCCGACGCGGCAGCCCTGGCCATCACCCATGGCTGGCGCGGAGCGGCGTTCGGCGCTGCAGGGGCAGCCGCTTCCGCCTCCGCACCCCGGCCCGCCGGAGGATCCTCTGGATTGACACCGGCCCAGCGCGCATGGATCGCTGCCGAGGCCAAGGCGCGTTCGGCGAAGGTGCGTTAGCCCGCCGGCTCGCGGTGCCCCGGGATCCGGTGGCGGCGCGTCCGCAAACCTGCCCGCAGAAGCTGTAAGCTGTTCGTAGATATATTCGCATGGCTTGCGTGCTCGATGAGCCTCGCACGCCCAGCCCGGCACCACGGAGGACATCCCAGATGATCAGTACGCTGCGAGGCACGCCGCAACAAGTCAACCTGAACAGTGCGGTCATCGAGGTCGGAGGCTTCGGCATGTTGATCCAGGCGAGCCCTGCGACGCTGGCCGACCTGCAGGTGGACCGCGAGGCTTTGATCCACACTTCCATGGTGGTCCGCGAGGATTCCATGACGCTTTTCGGTTTCGCCAGCGCCGATGAACGCGAAGTCTTCGAGGTGCTCACCGGGGTTTCGGGCATCGGCCCGCGCACCGGCCTGGCGATTCTTTCGGTCCACAGCCCAGAGGAGGTGCGCATCGCCGCCAGCACCAAGGACACCAAGGCCTTCACCAAGGTCTCGGGCATCGGACCCAAGGGAGCCCAGCGTATCGTGCTGGAACTTTCCGGAAAGCTTACCCCCACCGGCGCCCCCGTCCCGGCAGGAAGCACGGCCGCTTCCTCATGGGAGCCTCAGGTCATCGAGGCGCTCACCGGATTGGGCTGGACAGAAAAAGACGCACTCAAGGCCCTTGAAGCCCTGGCTAAGAACGAACCGCAGTTGGTCGCCACCGGCAGCGTGCCGGAAATCCTTCGGGCGGTGCTGCGTTCGTTGGGACGCGGGAACCGGCCCGGAAACTAGGAGTAGGACATGACAGATACCGGTGCGTTGACGAATGCCGGCTCCGAGCCCGAGGAGCGGGTACTCGAGGCAACCCTGCGCCCGAAGAACCTCGATGACTTCGTGGGCCAAGGGCGGGTTCGCCAGCAGCTTTCGCTGGTCCTTGAAGCCTCGAAGATCCGCGAACGCACCGCGGACCATGTGCTGCTCTCGGGCCCCCCGGGCTTGGGAAAGACCACCCTGTCGATGATCATTGCCGCGGAAATGAACGCGCCCTTGCGCATCAGCTCCGGTCCGGCCATCCAACATGCAGGGGACTTGGCAGCGATCCTCTCCTCGCTCACCGAAGGCGAGGTGCTCTTCCTGGACGAGATTCACAGGATGAGCCGTCCGGCAGAGGAAATGCTCTACATGGCCATGGAGGATTTCCGCGTTGACATCATCGTGGGCAAGGGGGCCGGTGCCACCGCCATCCCCTTGGAGATCCCGCCCTTCACCCTTGTTGGTGCCACCACGCGTGCCGGTCTGCTCCCGGGCCCGCTGCGTGACAGGTTCGGTTTCACCGGACACCTGGAGTTCTACAGCGTGGAGGAACTCGAGCTGGTCTTGCGCCGCTCGGCGATGATGCTCTCCCTGAAGGTCAACTCCGCCGCCTTTTTCGAGATCGCCTCCCGCTCGCGTGGCACCCCCCGCATCGCCAACCGGCTCTTGCGCCGGGTGCGCGACTGGGCACTGGTGAACCGGCTCGAGAGCATCGACGCGCGCGCCGCGTCCGCGGCCCTGGAGATGTATGAGGTCGACGCCCGCGGTTTGGATAGGCTCGACCGTGGTGTATTGCATGCGTTGTGCACGAAGTTCGGCGGGGGGCCGGTTGGTCTTTCGACCCTGGCCATCGCTGTCGGGGAGGAGACGGAGACCGTGGAAACCGTCGCCGAGCCTTTCCTTGTCCGGGAAGGGTTGTTGGGGCGGACCCCCCGCGGTCGTATCGCTACGGCTGCAGCATGGAAGCACCTGGGCCTTCGCATGCCGGCGGATGCCGTTTTTGCCGGCGGTGCCGGCTTTGAGCTCGACGACGAGGACGAGGATTAGCCCTGAGCGAACGCCTCAGGGTGTCACCGCCGGGGATTCAAGGCAGATTGGCAGGCTAAATCCCGCCGATGGGCAGGGTTTGCCGGGCAACTGCCTATAGGATGGATGAGCCCACCGGCTGCGCTATAACGATGCCGCGCGCCGTTGACATTGACTGAGAAACAGGTATTTACAAGTGACGGAAAATCTATTGGCCCAACCCGCTACCGGCGGAGGTGGTGGTTTTGACCCGACCATCCTGCTCATGCTTGCCGCTTTCGGCTTGCTGATCTTCATGATGATGCGCGGCCGCAAGAAGGCAGCCAAGGCCCAGGAACAGGTCCGATCCAATCTGGCCGTCGGCGCCGAGGTGATGACCCAGTTCGGTCTTTTCGGCACCATTGCCAGCATCGACACCGACGAGAACAAGATTGTCCTGGAAGTCTCCCCGGGCAGCTTCGTCACCGTGCACTCCCAGGTTGTTGCCAAGGTCGTTGCCCCCGAGACCCCCTCCATGGAGATCCCCGACGATGCTTCGTCGTTGACCTCCGCATCGGTTGAGAGCGCTGAAGAAGTGCAGGGCAACGAGGGTGAAACCCCCGAAGAGACACTGCGCCGCCTCAAAAACGAGGAAAACGGCCCCAAGGCCTAGACACGGCTCTTTCACGCCCGGCAACGGGCAGTGAGCACCAGCCGGATTATTGCATGCCCCTGCTTGCGGACGCATGACCGGTTGGCCATTGACCTTCATCAAGCGGCCCGGAGCGCACCGTACCACGCCCATTGCGCGTTGGGTGGGACGTGCTCCGGGTTTTCCGCGGAATCTTCGTCCCCTTCATGGGAGACGGAACAACCAGAAAGCCCCACGATGTCATCTACTGGTCCGATCAAGCAGGCACGAAAATCCCTGCTGTGGCTCGGCGTTATCTTCCTTATTTCCGCCGTGATCCTGATTACCGGAGTGCTGAGCGGGAAGGCGGCGTTCTCGCCCAAGCTGGCTCTCGACCTTGAGGGCGGTACGCAAATGATCCTGGCACCACGGGTGCAGGGCGGTGCCGCTGCGACGCAGGAGCAACTGGACCAGGCCGTGGAGATCATCCGCCAGCGCGTGGACGGAACAGGTGTCTCCGAAGCGGAGATCACCACACAGTCGGGGCGCAACGTCGTTGTTTCGATGCCAGGTGTCCCCGATGCCCGCACCCGTGAACTGATCCAGGCCTCGGCCAACATGGAGTTCCGCCCGGTGATCCTGTCAGGGCCGTTCACCGCGGTTCCCGAGGGGGAGCGCCTTCCCAAGGCGGATCTGCCAAAGCCGACCGGTGAGCCGGAGAACGCCTCGGACACGAACTGGATCGACGCAAAGCTCTACAAGCAGTTCGAGAGCTATGACTGCCCCTCCGAACTCGGCCAGGGCGCCGAGGAAACCCATGACTCGGCCAAGCCGATGATCTCCTGCGACCCCGATGTCGGGGCGAAGTACATCCTGGGCCCCGTCGAGGTCCCCGGAGCCGACATCTCCGATGCGTCATTCGGGATGTCCCGCGGCCAACAGGGCGCAGTGACCGGGCAGTGGGGCGTGAACATCGAGTTCAACTCCGCCGGCAAGGC
This sequence comes from Paeniglutamicibacter antarcticus, assembly GCF_039544305.1. NCBI lineage: Bacteria > Bacillati > Actinomycetota > Actinomycetes > Micrococcales > Micrococcaceae > Paeniglutamicibacter > Paeniglutamicibacter antarcticus. Next base: position 104,798 of record NZ_BAABLK010000023.1, on the reverse strand, counting down.
TTCCTTCGCGGAGGTCACCCAGCGCCTGGTTACTCTTCAGGGCAGCCAGAACCAGTTCGCGATCGTGCTTGACGGCACCGTGATCTCCGCTCCTACCACCAACTCGGTGATCCCGGACGGGCGAGCCGAAATCACCGGTAACTTCACCGAGCAGAGCGCAAAGGCACTGGCCGACCAGCTGAAGTTCGGCGCACTGCCGATCAGCTTCGAAATCCAGTCCGAGCAGCAGATTTCCGCGACCCTGGGTTCCGACCAGTTGCGCAGCGGCCTGATCGCAGGCGTGATCGGCCTGTTCCTGGTCGCCGTCTACTCGATCTTCCAATACCGCCTGCTGGGACTGGTCACCATCGTCTCGCTGCTGGTCTCGGGTGTGCTGACCTACCTTGCACTGGTGTTGCTGGGGTGGTCGATGAACTACCGGCTCTCGCTGGCCGGTGTTGCCGGTTTGATCGTGTCCATCGGGCTGATCGCCGACTCGTTCATCGTCTACTTCGAACGCATCCGTGACGAGCTTCGTGACGGTCGCCCGTTGCCCTCCGCTGTTGAGATCGGTTGGAAGCGCGCCAAACGCACCATCCTTGCGGCCAAGGCCGTTAACATCCTCGCTGCGATCGTGCTGTACATCGTTGCCGTGGGCAACGTTCGTGGCTTCGCCTTCACCCTCGGGTTGACGGCCGTTGTCGATATCATTGTCGTCTACCTGCTCACCCACCCGATCCTGCAGATCATCTCCAAGACCAAGTTCTTCGGTGAAGGCCACCGCTTTTCCGGTCTTGACCCGTCGTTGCTCGGTGTCGTCCCGCTATACCAGGGCGCCGGCAAGGTCCGCAGCTTCAGCACGGAGGCCGAGGCAGCACGCGGGAAGAAGAACGCAAAGGCAGCAAGCGAGGCCGAACGCCGGCAGACCATTGCCGAGCGACGCAAGGCCGCGGTAGGTACCGCGGCGCCGAGAAAGCAAGACGAACGTGCGGATAAGGATTCTTCAAATGGCTAGTCTCGCAACGTGGGGCAATGAGCTCTACACCGGAAAGCGGTCCTACCCGTTTACCGGAAAGCGCAAAACCTGGTTCGTCGTTGCGGCGGTCCTTGTCCTTCTTTCCATCCTGGTTCCCGTGGTCAAGGGCGGGTTCAACCTCGGCATTGAGTTCCGCGGCGGATCCGAGTTCACCATTTCCAAGGTCGACCACGTCGATATCGCCGTCGGGGAACAAGCCGTGGTTGATATCGCGCCAGACCACCACCCACGCGTGACCAACATTGCCCCGAACACCATGCGCGTGCAGACGGACAAGCTCAGCGATGACCAGACGCTGTCCGCCGCGGAGGCCCTGGCATCTGCCTACGGTGTCACCAAGGCCGAAGTCACCTCGACGTTCGTGGGCCCGACCTGGGGCGCGGACGTTTCCAAGCAGGCGCTGATCGGGCTTGTGGTGTTCGTGGTGCTCGTCGCGCTGCTGATGGCCATCTACTTCCGGACGTGGAAGATGTCCCTTGCCGCGATCATCGGGCTGCTTTCTGTGGTGGTCATCACCGCGGGCGTCTATGCGCTCTCGGGTTTCGAGGTCACGCCGTCCGCGATTATCGGCTTCCTGACGATCCTGAGCTACTCGCTTTATGACACGGTGGTTGTCTTTGACAAGATCCGTGAAAACACGGCCGGTTTCACCGAGCAACACAAGCGCACCTTCGAGGAACTGGTGAATCTGGGCATCAACCAGACCTTGGTGCGCTCGATCAACACCTCGGTGGTTGCCGTGCTTCCGGTGGCCTCGATCCTGTTCATTGGCTCCTACCTGCTGGGTGCCGGCACGTTGAAGGACCTGTCGCTGGCATTGTTCATCGGCATCATCGTCGGCACCCTGGCAACGATCTTCACCCAGGCACCGCTGTACTCGTGGCTGCGCCACAACGACGCCGATGTCCTGGCCCACAACAAGAAGATCGAGCAGGGCCGATTGGCCAACGCCTAGACCCGCACTGCTGGCGGTCCGTGGATCGGCACAACGACGGCGGGGTACCGGAGGTTGACTCCGGTACCCCGCCGTCGTTCGTCGCTCCCGCAGTGCTATAACCTAGCAAGAGGACACAGGACGTTAATTCGTTGCCAGAGGCACGCCCGGGGTTTGCGCCCGGGGCGGATGCAGCAAACCCCTTAAGCGGGTACGGCAATCGCCACCACAACGGAGCCCGATTGAGAGGAGGCATCTGATGGCGGAGAACAACGGTGCCATGGTGCCAGGGGCTCCGAATCCCGCAGCCAAGCTCGGTACGATTTCGAGGCTGGTTCGTCTGGCGGGGCGCGGCAGCACGGCACAGCCACCGACCCTCGAGCCATTGCTGCGCACGGTGCGTGCGCAGAACCCCAAGGCCGATATCGATCTGCTGGCCCGGGCCTATGCCGTGGCCGAACGCTGCCACGAGGGCCAGAAGCGCAAGAGCGGGGATCCCTACATCACCCACCCGGTGGCGGTGGCCACCATCCTTGCCGAGATGGGCATGACCGGTGCCATCCTGGCCGCCGCACTGTTGCATGACACCGTCGAGGACACCGAGTACTCATTGGAGCAGCTCACCAAGGAATTCGGCGACGAGATCGCCAAGCTCGTCGACGGGGTCACCAAGCTCGACAAGGTCCAGTTCGGCGAGGCCGCGCAGGCCGAGACCGTGCGCAAGATGGTTATCGCAATGTCAAAGGACATCCGGGTGCTGCTGATCAAGCTTGCTGATCGCCTGCATAACGCACGCACCTGGCGCTACGTCTCCCCGGAATCCAGTGCCAAGAAGGCTCGCGAAACCCTGGAGATCTTTGCCCCGCTGGCCCACCGCTTGGGCATGAACACCGTGAAGTGGGAGCTGGAGGACCTGTCCTTTGCCGCTCTGCACCCCAAGGTGTATGAGGAAATCGTGCGCATGGTGGGGGAGCGGACCCCCGAGCGCGAGAAGTATCTCTCCACGGTGCGCGGCGCCATCTCCGAGGACATTGCCGCCGCGCGGCTCAAGGCCACTGTCAGCGGCCGGCCCAAGCACTACTACTCGATCTACCAAAAGATGATCGTGCGCGGCAAGGATTTCGATGACATCCATGACTTGATGGGTGTTCGCGTGCTGGTGGACACCGTCAAGGACTGCTATGCGGTGCTTGGCCTCATGCATGCGCGGTGGACCCCGCTGCCTGGGCGTTTCAAGGACTACATCGCCCTGCCCAAGTTCAACTTGTACCAGTCCCTGCACACCACGGTGATTGGCCCCGGCGGCAAACCGGTGGAAATCCAGATCCGCACCATCGACATGCACCAGCGTGCCGAGTACGGTGTTGCGGCGCACTTCAAGTACAAGCATGGTGCCGGGCAGGATGCCGGCTCCGTGGAGCAGCAGGACATGGACTGGCTGCGCAGCCTCATGGACTGGCAGAAGGAGACCTCGGACTCCAACGAGTTCCTGGACTCACTGCGCTACGAGATCAACACCGCCGAGGTCTTCGTTTTCACGCCCAAGGGACAGATCATGTCTCTTCCGGCCGGATCAACACCCGTTGACTTCGCCTATGCGGTGCACACCGATGTAGGGCATCGCACCATCGGTGCACGGGTCAACGGCAAGCTGGTGCCGCTGAACAGCGAATTGGACCACGGGGACATGGTAGAGGTCTTCACTTCCAAGGCCGAAGGCGCCGGTCCCAGCCAGGATTGGCAAGGCTTCGTCAAGTCCGCCCGGGCGCGGAACAAGATCCGCCAGTGGTTTACCAAGGAACGGCGCGAGGAAGCCATTGAAAAGGGCAAGGAGCAGCTGACCCGCGCGCTGCGCAAGAACAACCTGCCGCTGCAAAAGCTCATGACCCACGATGTGCTCTCCGCTGTTGCCCAGGAGCTGCGCCATCAGGACATTTCCGCCCTCTACGCGGCTGTCGGTGACGGGCACACCTCCGCGCAGAACGTCATTGAGCACCTCTCCGCCATGGTGGGCGGAAAAAACGGTACCGTCGCGGAGGTGCTGGAGGAAACCCCGATCTTCGACGCTCCGGTGCGGGCCTCGAACGCCGATGCCGGGGTCATTGTCCCGGGTGCCGGAGAAGTGCTGGCCAAGCTGGCCCGCTGCTGCACCCCGGTTCCCCCGGATCCGATTCGCGGGTTCGTCACACGGGGCTCCGGGGTCTCGGTGCACCGCACCGACTGCGTCAACTTCAAGGAACTCGAAAACCAGCCCGACCGGTTGGTCGAGGTCCAATGGGCCCCGACGAAGTCAAGCGTTTTCCTCGTCGAGATCCTTGTGGAGGCACTGGATCGCAAGTCGCTGCTCTCGGATGTGACCCGGGTGCTTTCTGAGAACCACGTGAACATCCTGGCGGCCAGCGTCACCATCTCCCGCGACCGGGTGGCCTTCTCCAAGTTCGCCTTCGAGATGGGTGATCCGAAGTACCTCAGCCACGTGTTGAACGCCGTGCGACGGATCGATGGGGTGTATGACGTGTACCGCACCTCCGGGGGCAACCGCCGCTCCTAGTGCCGGACATCGGGGTATTTGGAATTCGTGCGTGGGGCTTTCGAAGTCGTTGCATGCGCGGGCAGGGTAATGAGCCAGGGGGGATCCGATCGGGGGGAAGGCCCTAGCGGTACATGGGGCATGTAGCTTGGTCCGTAGTGGTGCCACGTGTACGCCGAGTTGTGTCGCACAGCGCACCAGGCTGGGTGAGGTGAACAACAGCCACCGCCCATGGACGGAAGAAGGCAATCCGGCACCGGGTAGGTTACACCCGTTCTCTCTGGCAATGCAGTGGTCGTTGAATGCCGCGGGCTTGTCGGTGCTCTGTGTTGCCACCTCGATCATGTCAAGGGGGACTTGGGCCCGCGCGCGAGTGCCAACGGCAAGGTTGCCAGCGAGATCCCCGCAGTGACCAGCAATGCCGTAGGGAATGAGAAGCCTGCTGCCAACGCTCCGACGAGGACAGAGCCCACACCGGTTCCCGCATCGAAACCCATGTTCCATACGGCGCTTGCCGTTCCATACTGTGCAGGCCGAACGACGGAGAGGGAGAGAAGCAGTGTGAGGTTTTGCAGTCCGCCGTAGGCGATGCCGATAAGTGCCATGGATAGCAGAAACACGGGTACTTGGGTCGCGTCGGGATCCTTCACGGCGCTGGCCGCCAAAACCAGCCCAACGACGGTGAGCAGGACCAGTGGCCAGAGGAACGATTTTGTCCCGTGACGGTCGGCCAAAGCGCCGACACCCGAACGGCTCACGGCGGCGGTGGCGGTCAAGAGGGCCAGGCCGCCGGTCGTCCCGGCCGGCGACGAGCTCATCTGCGGAGCGAACGTGATCAGGGCGCCACCGGCGAGTGTGACCGCCAAGAGCAGGGTCATCGGCCGCAACAGGCCGTCGGGCAGCCCTGGGATCCATCGACGCTGCGCAGTGGAAGTCGTGGGATGTTCCAGGTCATCGATGGCGGGGATGGCACGGTGTCTGGCCTGCTGTGCTTCGCGCTCCCGCAGGGACAGGGCCAGCCGCGGTGCTGCCACGATGCCGAGCAACGGAAGCGTACCGAGCGCGAATACCATCCAGAATCCAAGGGTTTCGGCCAGCCACGGGCCTGCGGGCAACAACAATAGCTGGGGCACCGCGATCGCGGCCCCGTAAGCGCCGATGGCCGCACCGTGCCTGGCTGGCGCGACGAGGTGGGCCACCGCTGCGGATCCGGTCACGGTCAGGATCCCGAAGCCAACTCCGCGAATGAGTGACAGGGTGAGGACCCAGCCGAGTTGGTCGGAAAGGAGCATGAGCAGGGAAGGTGCGCCCAGCAGAAGGAGACCGGCGGCGAGCACCCGGCCTGTGCCCAGTCGCCTGAGCAAACGGGGGACGAACCCCTGGGTGAGTACCGTGGCCAGAAGCAAGGCCCCGTTGACGAGACCGGATCCGGCCTCGTCCGCGCCTCCGCGGACCGCCCACAGCGGGGCCATGGGCAGAAGGGCGGCGAAACCGGCGAAACCGGCCGCAGTCAGGGATAGCAGCGCCGGCATTCCGGGGACACGCCACACGGAATTCTGGGTTGATGGATCGGGGTTGTTCACGAAGCCCAACCCTAGCAAGCCCGGGCCCTGATCCCGTTGATGCGCCGGAAGCAGTGCCAGAAAGACGAATGCGGCATTGGCAACGGCCGTTTCGAGCAATGTTCAAAGCCATGGTGCCAGGGGCCCCGAATCCCGCAGCCAAGCTCGGTACGATTTCGAGGCTGGTTCGTCTGGCGGGGCGCGGCAGCACGGCACAGCCACCGACCCTCGAGCCATTGCTGCGCACGGTGCGTGCGCAGAACCCCAAGGCCGATATCGATCTGCTGGCCCGGGCCTATGCCGTGGCCGAACGCTGCCACGAGGGCCAGAAGCGCAAGAGCGGGGATCCCTACATCACCCACCCGGTGGCGGTGGCCACCATCCTTGCCGAGATGGGCATGACCGGTGCCATCCTGGCCGCCGCACTGTTGCATGACACCGTCGAGGACACCGAGTACTCATTGGAGCAGCTCACCAAGGAATTCGGCGAGGAGATCGCCAAGCTCGTCGACGGGGTCACCAAGCTCGACAAGGTCCAGTTCGGCGAGGCCGCGCAGGCCGAGACCGTGCGCAAGATGGTTATCGCGATGTCAAAGGACATCCGGGTGCTGCTGATCAAGCTTGCTGATCGCCTGCATAACGCACGCACCTGGCGCTACGTCTCCCCGGAATCCAGTGCCAAGAAGGCTCGCGAAACCCTGGAGATCTTTGCCCCGCTGGCCCGCGCGCTGCGCAAGAACAACCTGCCGCTGCAAAAGCTCATGACCCACGATGTGCTCTCCGCTGTTGCCCAGGAGCTGCGCCATCAGGACATTTCCGCCCTCTACGCGGCTGTCGGTGACGGGCACACCTCCGCGCAGAACGTCATTGAGCACCTTTCCGCTATGGTGGGCGGAAAGGACGGTACCGTCGCGGAGGTGCTGGAGGAAACCCCGATCTTCGACACTCCGGTGCGGGCCTCGAACGCCGATGCCGGGGTCATTGTCCCGGGTGGCGGAGAAGTGCTGGCCAAGCTGGCCCGCTGCTGCACCTCCGTTCCCCCGGATCGGCGGTGTGTAGGAGGTATACCGCATCTCTGGGGGCAACCGCCATTCATGGGTTCCGCCGCACTCTTTGGCCCATGGAGAACGGTCCCGGTCTCCATGGGCCTTCGACGGTGCCTGACCAAGAAGCTGCGGCCGTGCCGAAACCGCACTCCCACCTGTGTTGAGCCAGGACGGCGAAAGCAGAGATACGAATTTTGGTTAGGTATTGGTTTGTACCAACGCACGGGATGAAATTAGACTGAGTGCAAACAAGCAGTTCCATGGCCTTACCGTGTTCGCTGCACCCCAAGTTTTTGTGAAAGGTTTCCATGTCGCGTGCGCTGGGCAGCAAATACGTATTGGGGGAAAGCATCGGTAAGGGAGCGATGGGTGAGGCGTTCCGGGGAACCGATCACCAAGGCAACGTATTGGCTTTCAAGCTCCTGCATGCCGAAATGGCGGATGACACCGAAGTCGTTCAACGCTTTGTGCTTGAGCGCTCAATCCTTGTGGCTTTGAACGGTGAAAATCTCGTGGAGGTCCATGACCTGGTCATGGAGGGGGAGACCTTGGCCATCGTCATGGACCTTATCAGCGGCGGTGACCTGCGCACAGCCATCATCAACCACGGACCGTTCGCTCCGTCGGAGGTCTGCCGGATCGGCGCCGGGATTGCACGCGGGCTCTCGGTGGTCCACGCCGCGGGGATCATCCATCGCGACATCAAACCTGCCAACATCTTGCTCGCCGAACCCGCCGAGACCCCGGTCCCCAAACTGACCGACTTCGGAATCTCTTCGCTCATCGACGTCGACCATTTTCACCGAACCACTGTGGTGGGAACCCCGCAGTACATTGCCCCGGAGATAGCCGCAGGCCACCCCGGACTTCCGGCCTCGGATCTATATTCGCTCGGCATTGTGCTCTACGAAATGGCGGTGGGGGTCACTCCGTTTGCCGGTGGATCGGTGTTGGCCGTATTGCAACGCCACAGCACCACGGAAGCGGCCCGACCTGAGGGCATTCCCGACGAGCTGTGGAACATGATCAGCGTACTGCTGGCGAAAAGCCCGGCCCAGCGACCCGCTGATGCAGCCGAAGTCGCCACGTCACTTGACAGGCTCGTGGCTCTCCTAGCAGCCTTCCCACCAGCGGCGTGGCTGGACGCCCCACCCGAACCCCTGCCTCTCTCCGATGCGACGACACTGGTGACGCTGCCCGCAGAGGTCGAGGCACCGGCCACCGCCCTCCCTGCCACTGAAGTCATGCCCGCGGACGCAGGGCACCCCAAGAAGTTGCCATGGATGGCGGGGCAGGGTGTGGCCGATCTGCCAAACACCGTTGCCGAGCGCCCGGGCAATCAGCCATCTGTACCATCCGATGTCCCCGATGCCGCTTCGGGCTACCTGGGGGGCGGGCCCTCTTCGCCTCAGGGGGATGCCCCTGCGGGGAGGAGCCGCGGATCACGGGGCGTCCTGTTCGTGGTCGTTGGCGTCGTGCTAGCACTGGCGCTTGCTGGTGCCGCGGTGTTCTTCTACTTCAATGGGACCAAGGACAATCCGACCGGGCCAAATCCACAAGCCGAAACCACTGCACCGAGCTCCGGGCCTATCCAACAAGCCAAGGGCACGGCACCGGATCTGCGGGGTATGACCATGACCGAGGCCCGTGCTGCCCTGCCGACGAACGTTAAACTTGTAGTGACCAGGGCACCGGAAGCGGACGTCCCTCTTGGGCAGATCAGTGTGCAGGACCCGGCCGTAGGCGAAAAACGAGGCGACACGCTGACTGTTGGAATCGTGTATGCCGAGGAAAGTTCTGCCCCCGAAGCCACCGAAACCCCCGAAACGCCGACGTCCCCGACGGCAGACCCGGAGTCGGGCTTCCAAGGAGCAGAGTCCACGCCCGTTCCGTCTCAAGGGTCTTGGACGGACATGGGCGGGGCCAAATTGCGCGGTGCTGTCCACGACCACGCACTTGGAGCGCGAATCTGTGGTGCCGCTGGGCCTGAGAGCGGAAAAGTTGTTTACGACCTTGCCGGTAAATTTGAAAGCTTCACGACCACCGTGGGCCTCAGCGAAGCCGCCGAGGCCCACGGCACGACTGCGCAGATCGAGGCCATCATTGACGGAGTCGTCTATGACTCGGCCACCATCTCCAAGGACTCATTCCGGGAGTGGGATATCGACTTGGCAGGGGCCTCGACGTTGGAATTCAATTGGGACAGTGACAATTGCGGATCCGCCTCTGAGATGCTCTGGCTAGGCAGCCCAGTTTTCAGCTCGCGCTAGATGTGGCATGACTGCGCCCGCGTCGATCTCGAGGTCCTCCGGCAGACCAGTGCTCCGTTCATGCATCGGACTGATACCCGGAGCCGTATCGGCTGACCCGCCTTCCTTGGCGCACCGAAACTGCGCTGTGCTCCAAGTCGGTTTGCTGAACCTTTTCCGGGCGGGACCGGTGCAGATTCCAGATCCTTGGTTTGGACGGGTTCGACTTTGGGCGCCGCCTCGGAGCGTTAACCACACTCCTGCCATATTTGATTCTTGCCGCCCGCGGCCGATAGGGAGGTGCCGACCGGTGTCTGGTTTTCCCCAATGCCAGGCCGTGCGAGTATCATGGAACGGCGGAGATATGCCTGTCCATGAGCCTGGTCATCGCCAACAGCGCCCGCCTTCGTCCGGGCCTGCGCACTTGGGTTTCGATTGACTCCAGCATCTGCCGGTAGTTGCAGCGAAGCCGTGGCGCGGCGTTGATGGCAGCGAGCACCGGCATCGAATCAATGAGGTCCGAGTTGAAGGAAATGTCCATCGCCGTGCGTAAGGGTGAAGTGACAGAGATACCGCCGATGGTGCAGATCTGATCCTCATCCATGATGCCCTCACTTAGACGCAGTACCATGCCCGAGTTCGGTGCGCAGGGGCGATGGTAGCGCGGCACCAGGATATCGAGTTCGTTGGGCATCGGCGCGCATCCGTAGACCCATGCCGCGGTGCATTTGCATAGGGCGCGACCCGGAATGAATTGTTCGCCCGCCACTGCGGCGGCGACCCGGGCCCGGGTGGCTGGAGAATGCGGGTGCTCGGCCGAGACGTACGCTCCGGGCAAGACTTCACGCAATGATCCACGCAGGCGCAAGGCTTGCAGCTCGTTGCGTGAAAATGGCGAATCGACAAGAACCACCCGGGGGACAGGCTGCGTCAGGGCGCGAGCGGACGAGGGTGCTGTGACCTGATGGAGATCCCGGCCGTTGCCGCGAGCGATATCTGTGGTTTCCATGGAACCACTCTCACAGCCACGAGTGCCTTGGCGGCAGGGTGGCGGCGCAAATTGTGGATAAGTGGATAAGGCGCGGTGCTGCACCATGTGACGGTATCAGGACGAAGAAAACGCCCGGTGTGTCCCCGTGCCGTGGAACGACGACACACCGGGCGCCCATGTTGCGTGTTTTCGCTACTGGAAGTCGGCTGCCGACTTCTGCAGGGTTTCGAGCCATAGACGACGTGCGTCCAGGGCTTCCTGGGCGGACTTGATCTTGGACTCCACGCCCTTGGTCTTTGCCTTGGCAAGGTCCTCTTCAAGCCCGGTGATCGCATCCTCGAGCTGGGTGAGCATCGAATTCGAGCGTGCCTTGGTTTCCGGGTTGGATCGGCGCCACTGCTCGTCCTCCGCCGAACGCACAGCCTCTTCAACCTGGCGCAGCGAGGATTCCACGCGCTGCATGTCGGCGCGCGGAACCTTGCCCGCGGCCTCCCAGCGTTCGCGGATCGAGTCCAACGACTTTTTGACCGAGACCAGGTCCTTGATCGGCAGCAATGCCTTGGCCTCGACCAGCAGTGCGTCCTTGACCACGAGGTTCGCGCCGAACTCCTCGTCGATGGCAGCGTTGGCTACCGCACGAGCCTCAAAGAACACGTCCTGGGCTGCGCGGAAGCGTGCCCACAGGGCGTCGTCGTCCTTGCGCGATGCGCGCTTGGAGACCTTCCACTCGTCCATCAGGCGGCGGTACTCACCGGCCGTTGCTCCCCAATCGCTGGAGTGCGAGAGCTCCTCTGCGCGAGCGATCAGCGATTCCTTGGTGCCTTTGGCCTCGGCGTTGCTGGAGTCGAGTTGGGAGAAGTACGCGCGGCGGTGGCGATCGAAGGTGGTTCGTGCCCCGCGGAAACGCTTCCACAGGTTGTCTTCGGTGGACCTGCCCAGGCGGACGCCGGACTTCTGCGCGCTCTTCCAAGCGTCAAAGAGGTCGTTCATCCGGTTTGAGCCCTGCTTCCACTGAACGGTGGAAGGATCAAGTGCGGCCATGGTCTCTGCCTCGGCGACAATGGCCTCGCGAGCGGCAAGCTCGGTTGCACGCAGTTCCTCATTGGCCTTGCGCTCAAGGGCGACCAGTTCCGCCACGGCGGTGCGGGCGTTCTCGATGCGGGCCTCGAGTGCAGGGATGTCTCCGACCATGGCACGCTCGGCCACGGTGGCGGCCAAGTGGTCAATGGTCTTGTTCATGTCCGAGCTCGGGGCCTTGGCCACGACGCGCTGTTCAAGGAGCATCAGGGAGGAAACAACCTCATCATGCTTGCGCACGAAGTAGGCGAGGGCTTCCTCGGCGGTGGCGTCGGGGTACTGGCCCACCGGGTGTTCGGTCCCGTCAATGATCACAAAGACGTGACCGTCCTCGGAAACGCGGCTGACCTTCGCGGCTTCCTCCAGCGGGGTGGTGAAGGTCGGGGGTGCGGCAACGGGAGCCGGTGCCTTGGACGCCGGCTTTCCTGCCCGGCGCGGTGCTCCCGGTGTCGGCGCTACGGCTGCCGGAGTCGGGATGGCCCTAGTGGTCGGTGCTGCCGGGACGGGCTTGGCCTTTTCGGCTTCGGCATCGACCGGGGTGGTTTCCGCAGGCGCTTCTGTGCCCTGCTGCGCTGGCGCGTCTTCGACGGAGGCAGTTTCGGTCGGAGCGGCGGTTTCGGCGCCAGGCTGTTCTGCTTCCACCGGAGCGGCTTGCGCTTCGATTCCCTGCTCGGTGGCTTCGTTCGCCTCCGTTACGGGTGCATCCTCGGCCGCAGGCTGGGCGGATGCCTGGCCCGTGGTGCCGGTGCTTTCGGGTTGCTGCTCCTCGGCCGCTGCTGCTGGCTGGAGATTGTCGTCGGATTGCTGACTGGTGGTCACCGCTGAAACTCTTTCGCTAAGGATCGGCCCCGGATTATGCCCCGGAACACAAGTGTCTCCGCCACTTTACCTGCCATAGGTCTTCCGTTGGTACTTTGCAGCCCCGATTCGATGACGCATTCACGTCGTTTCGCCCTCGGCGCACCGGCGCGACAGTAGACTTGGTAACCTGCGTGTCCGCACAAGCCGGAGCGGTCCCTCCAACGGGTCCCTCCCACGGCCGGCACACCGACAAACCCAGCTTTCCCTCTTCCTTAGGAGTACAGACTTCATGGCACGCAAGGCCTCAATATCCGGCTTCCCCGAATGGCTCCCACAGGAGCGAGCTGTGGAACAGCACGTCCTTGATACGCTGCGCCGGATCTTCGAGTTGCATGGGTTCGCCAACATCGAGACCCGGGCCGTGGAAACAGTCGGACAGTTGCTGCGCAAGGGCGAGATCGATAAGGAGGTCTATGGACTCTCCCGCCTGGCCGCAGAGGAAACCGCCAAGAACGACCCCAACGCGCTTGCCTTGCACTTCGATCTCACCGTTCCCTTCGCCCGCTACGTGGTGGAAAACGCTGGGCACCTGGACTTCCCGTTCCGCCGCTACCAGATGCAGAAGGTTTGGCGCGGTGAACGCCCGCAGGACGGTCGCTTCCGCGAGTTCACTCAGGCCGACATCGATGTGGTCGGTGACGGGAACCTGCCCTTCCGCTACGACGTCGAACTGGCACTGGTCATCGCCGAAGCCCTTTCAGCCCTTCCTATCGGGGACTTCCGGCTGCGCGTGAATAACCGCAAGCTCGCCGAGGGCTTCTACCTTGGCCTTGGCCTTGAAGACACCGCCGGGGTGCTGCGCTCGATCGACAAGCTGGAAAAGATCGGCGATGCGAAGGTCGCCGAAGCGCTCAAGAACGAACTCGGCGCCACCGAGGAACAGGCCGCCGCTGCCCTGGCGCTGGCCCGGATCTGCACCGCGGACACCTCCTTCGTTGAGCAGGTCCGCGCCTTGGGCATCACCCACCCGCTGCTGGAAGAAGGGCTGGACGAGCTCTCCCAGGTCATCGAGGCCGCCGTGCGCCGAGCCCCGGGCAAGGTGGTGGCCGACATGTCCATTGCCCGCGGACTGGACTACTACACCGGTACCGTCTACGAGACCGTCCTGGTGGGCCACGAGTCCCTGGGCTCGATCTGCTCGGGCGGTCGCTACGAGTCTCTGGCCTCCACCAGCAAGAAGAACTACCCAGGAGTGGGCCTGTCCATCGGGGTCACCCGCCTGGTCTCGCGCATGCTCGCCGAGGAAACGGCCACCGCCGCGCGCACCGTTCCCTCCGCGGTGCTTGTCACCCTGGCCGACGACGGCTCCTGGAACGAGGCCCAGGATGTCGCAGGTGCCCTGCGCTCCCGCGGAATCGCCTGCGAGGTCGCGGCGAAGGCAGAGAAGTTCGGCAAGCAGATCAAGTACGCGGACAAGCGCGGGATCCCCTTCGTCTGGTTCACCACGCAGGAGGGCGAGCATGAGGTCAAGGACATCCGCAGCGGCGAACAGGCCGCTGCGGACCCGGCAACCTGGATGCCGGCCGCGGCCGACCTGGCAAACCAGGTCACAGCCACCGTGAAGTAGACCGCCGAGGGCACTTGGCGTGAGTCAGCACACAACGGTCCGCCAAGCGGTGCCGCCGCTGCGTCGCTTGGCGGTAAACTCGCACATAGATTCTTCCCGACCGCACCGAACCAGCTTGTCCCACGCGCCATCGGCGCTGGGACGCCGGCCGGACAACATGCGGAAATTCGCACCTTTGTAGAAAGGAATGCAGTGCTACGCACTCATCAGCTCGGCACCTTGAACGCCGAGAACATCGGAGAAACCGTCACCCTCACCGGTTGGGTGGCACGCCGCCGCGACCACGGCGGGGTCGCCTTCCTGGATCTGCGCGACGCCTCGGGCTTCGCCCAGGTCGTGGTGCGCGAAGAGGAAGTCTTCCACCCGCTGCGCAACGAATACGTCCTGCAGATCACCGGCAAGGTCGAGCGCCGCCCAGAGGGCAACGAGAACCCCGCGCTGCCCACCGGGCAGATCGAGGTCATGGCCGAGACCGTCGTGGTGCTGAACACCGCCGCGCCGTTGCCCTTCCAGATCGATGAGCACGTCCAGGTCGGAGAGGAAGCGCGCCTGCGCCACCGCTACCTCGATCTGCGCCGCCCGACCCCGAACCGCAACATCCGCCTGCGCTCCGAGGCCAACCGCATCGCACGCAACCTCTTGCATGACGACGGCTACGTGGAAATCGAAACCCCGACGCTGACCCGTTCGACTCCCGAGGGCGCCCGCGACTTCCTGGTCCCGGCACGCCTGGCACCGGGATCCTGGTACGCACTGCCGCAGTCCCCGCAGCTGTTCAAGCAGCTGCTGCAGGTCGGCGGCTTTGAGAAGTACTACCAGATCGCCCGCTGCTACCGCGACGAGGACTTCCGCGCCGATCGCCAGCCCGAGTTCACGCAGCTGGACATCGAGGCCTCGTTCGTCGAGCAGGATGACATCATCGCGTTGGGCGAGTCCCTGGTGAAGGAACTGTGGAAGCTGATCGACGTCGAGATCCCGACGCCGATCGCCCGCATCACCTACCACGAGGCGATGGCCAAGTACGGTTCGGACAAACCGGACCTGCGCTTCGGCCTCGAGCTGCGTGACCTGACCGAATTCTTCAAGGACACCGGCTTCGGTGTCTTCAAGGCCCCGCACGTCGGTGCCGTTGTTATGCCCGGCGGGGCCTCACAGCCCCGGCGCACCCTTGATGGCTGGCAGGAATTCGCCAAGCAGCGCGGGGCCAAGGGCCTCGCCTACGTGCTCTACAAGGAGGACGGGGAGCTCACCGGCCCGGTTGCCAAGAACCTCAACGATGTCGAGCGTGCAGGCCTGGCCGAGGCGACCGGGGCCAACCCGGGGGACTGCATCTTCTTCGCCGCCGGCACCAAAAACGAGGCCCGTGCCCTGCTTGGCGCCGCTCGCGTGGAAATCGGCCACCGCACCGGCTTGATCAAGGAAGGCGACTGGGCCTTCGTCTGGGTCGTCGACGCCCCGATGTTCGAACCTGCCGCGGCCGCGGTCGCATCCGGTGACGTTGCCGTGGGGACCGGAGCCTGGACCGCTGTGCATCACGCGTTCACCTCGCCCAAGCCCGAGTTCATGGACACCTTCGACACCGACCCGGAGAACGCCCTGGCCTACGCCTACGACATCGTGTGCAACGGCAACGAGATCGGTGGCGGTTCGATCCGTATCCACCAGGCCGCGCTGCAGCAACGCGTGTTCAAGATGATGGGTATCGATGAGGAGGATGCGCAGGAGAAGTTCGGCTTCCTTCTCGAAGGATTCAAGTACGGAGCCCCGCCGCATGGCGGCATCGCATTGGGCTGGGACCGCGTGCTGCAGCTGCTCACCGGCTCGGACTCGATCCGCGACGTCATCGCTTTCCCCAAGACCGGCGGCGGTTTCGACCCACTGACTTCGGCACCGGCGCCGATCACCATCCAGCAGCGCAAGGAAGCCGGCGTCGACTCGAAGCCGGAGCCCAAGAAGGCAGAGAACAACGAGCCCGCAGAGGCCGCGGCCAAGTAGTTCCGCATCGCCTTCCGAAGCGGTTTCATGGGGGTGTCCACCAATCGCGGTGGGCACCTCCATGTGCGTGGACGGGCATGGGCTTGTGGAGGCGATTGCGCGCTGTTCCCGCTTAGGCCCACGGGAGGGGGTGGCCGCACACAGGGCGGGTTTTCGGCAGGATTATTGCTCTGCCCGGACGTCCGGCAGCAACCGTTTTTTACGGTTGGAGCCAGATGGTCACAACCGGGGGAACCGCTTGGAGGACAGGTATCGCGAAATGTGGAAAACCTTGTTATGGTTTTAAACCTAGGTAAATTCCTGACTTAGCTCGTATTCTTCAAGGGTGCGTTAGCCACGGTACCCGCCCTTCAACAAAAGGCCACGACTTGACCCTCTCGGCAGCGCGATTCCCCGATACCGGGCTTCCCGCTCCTGGCACGAAATCCAGCCGTTGGGCGGGGGAGCGGCCGTGCTAGCGGTGGGCAAGGAGTTCCCCGGTACCTGGCAGCGCGCGTTTCTTCCCTTGAGCCTGCTCGATGCCCTGGAAGGCGGACCCAACCACGGATATGCCCTGGGCCAGATGCTCGAGACCCGTGGGTTCCCACCCATCAAGGGTGCGACGCTGTATCCCGCACTGGTCAAGCTCGAATCCGCCGGTTTCATGGAGAGTACCTGGGTGGATGGCGAAGGGGCCCCCGGGCGCAAGGTCTACACGCTTACCGGTACCGGCCGGGGCCACCTGGCTTCCCAACGCGAGCTCTGGGCGTTCTTCCAAGAAGCCGTGCTGCGCGAGTGATCCACCGGAGCCGAACCGTCCACATATCGAAAAGCCACGAGCTTGGAGCGCTAAAATGATCCACCGCGACCGAAGCACTTCACCTTACGACGCCGAGCTGCTGGCCTGGCCCGAAGAACATCGAGAATGGGCAAGGACCGCCCGGGGAACCATGTTTCTCTTTGGTGCCAACGAATCAGCGGTTGATTCCCTGCTGGCCGAAGCACGGCAATGCGTCGAGTCCAGCGACCAAACTCCCACCGACCTCTTCGGCAAGCCCGAATCCTACGGCCGCAGCAAGGGCCGGGGATTGCGCACACCGGTGTCCTTGCTGGAAGGGTCGCTGCCGTTCTCCACGATGGCCGGAGCGTCGCAAGTTCTCTTGATTTCCTTGGGCATGCTGCTCTTCTTTCTGGGGATCTGGCTCGGTTTTTCCGACGGCTGGCGGGAACCTAGCTTCAGCGGCCCGGTCTTGTTGCTCTTCTTGTTGGTAACAGGACTCGTGGGGCTGGGGTTTTGGGGCTGGGTGGTGCATACCCGGGGTCGGATCGGGTCTGCACGTGCACTCTGGTTCGTCGCATTGGCAGCCTGCGCCGCAGTGATCTCCTTGGTGGCCTACCTGGACGATTTCGCGCTGCCGGGCCCGCCGAATTGGATCATGCCGGTGGCTGGGGCCGGTCTGTGTGTCGTGGCCTTCAAATTTCCCCAAGCAAGGGAGCGGGCGCTGGTTGATGACACACACTGGGCCGATGCGCGATGGTTTGCCCGAGCGGAAAACCTGCTGCGTGGGCGCTACCACTTCTCCCGTGCGCAGGCTGTCGAATCGTTGCGTGAATCCAAGGACCACCGGCTGCGCGCCGGGGACGCTGAATCGTTGGCTGCCGAGTTCGGCAACGTAGAGGTGTTCGCCGCGCAGCTTGCAGCCTCGAATCCTCCTGCGATCAAGCGAGGAGTGTTGATCCGGCGCGTTGCGTCCGTGTCCGCACTGCTTATCTGGGGCGCTGTCATCCTTTTGCCCATGTTGCTCGAGGACGGGATAACCGTGCTGACCGCATTTGGCGTGATTGCGTGGATCTTGTTTCTTGCCGGCGCCATCAAGGCATGGCGGCAAGCCCCGATGGAGACTCAAACACGGCGCCTGAAACGAGAACGCGACCAGATGGCCGCCACGCTGGGCGCGGACGATAAGAACTAGGGACGGAGACGCCTTTCCGGGGTAGAAGCTGGAAGCAGGCACAAGTGCCGTGGCAGCTAACCCGGCAGCTCGTCGGTATCGACTATGAGGGTGTATGGACCGGAATTCACCAGCGAAACCTCCATCATGGCACCAAACACACCAGCTTCGACGTGCGCGCCCAGGGCGCGCAAATTGGCCAAGAACTCCTCGTACAACGGTTCGCTCACGGCCCCGGGAGCTGCATTCGTCCAGCCCGGACGGCGCCCCTTGCGCACATCCCCGTACAAAGTAAACTGGCTGATCACCAGCAGCGGTGCGCCCACGTCCTCACAGGATTTCTCATCCCGGAGCATCCGCAAACGCCATATCTTGGCCGCCAGCTTCGCCGCGAGCGCAGGGGTATCTCCATGGGTCACCCCCAGCAACACCACCAGACCCGGTCCCTTGATCTCACCGACAAGTCGGCCTTCCACTTCCACCGACGCCCGGGAAACAACCTGCACCACTGCCTTCATCCATCCACCTTCAGATCATTGTCCGCGGCCGCAGCATTTTTCACCGCCGTGCCGATGCCGGACCGTACGATACTACCGACAGCCGCGGTCCATCCATTCATGACCGCCGGTCCTGTGCCCTCCCTCAGTTCCCCGCACATCAGGCTGTTTCCCGATGCGTATCTGCCTGAAACGGCGCATGCTTTGAGGCATGGGCACCACACTTTTTACGCCCCTGACGGGGCCCACGAGCACCGCGGAATTTGGCCAGCAACTGGCCACCGCGGCACTTGCCCTGTCCACAGCAACAGCAGAACTCGGAAGCGTACCTCTGGATGCTGCCTCCACCGCGGTGATGATGGGACTGATCGAGCGGATCTACCGAATCGCCTGCTATGCCCAGCTGGTCGTTACCCAGCGCGCCGAGACGGCCGGGATCCATCAACTGGACCCCTCCACCGCACAACAAATCGATGAACTTGTCGCAACGCTATGGCCGCTGGCCGACGGAACCTCAACCATGCCTCCCGAGGTATTGCGCCAAGGGATGGCCCCGTACCGCAACACTCAGGCATTCATGCAGGCGCACCTGCATATATCCACCTCTGAGGCACGGCGTCGAGTCACCGGCGGCAGGCTCCTTGTTGCCCCGCCATCACCTGGATCCAGCCACAAGGCCGCACCGGCGGAACCGAGCTACCCGATCCTGGCCCGGGCCGCATCCGATGCCAGCGCGGACGTCTCCAACCTCACCACCATGGCAGGCCGGCTCGAATCCATGCAACCACGGATAAGGACACGCTCAGACGCCGAAAACATGAACGCAGCCATCGAGGAGTCCCTGGCCCGGGAAGCACGCACCAGCGACCCAAAGATCTGTGGACAAGCCCTGCGCGACTGGGACAACTTCCTTTCGGAAAACGGCACCCCCATCAGCGACGAGGAAATACGGGCCAAGCGGGGCATGTTCTACAGAGGCTACCGAGATGGCAGCGACGAGTTCCTGCTCCGATGCGCCCCCACCGACTCCGAAGTCCTTCTCTCATTCAGCGAGGCGTGGACAAATCCCCGGTCGTTGAAATCGCCGCCGTTTTCCACCTCGACGACATCTGGGACCACAGCTGACGAAGAAATGAGTGTGCCAGTGGATGGCCCCACACGTGCCGGTGGCAGAAGCGCGCGGCCAGATCCCCTCGAATCATCTGCCTCCGGCACTCCGACGTTTTCCCCGTCGGGAACACCCGCGCCGGAATGGGCGAGGGCCGCTGGCACCGACGAGGCGGATATCCCGTTAAGCGAGCTGGAGTGCGGGCTTCCTCCCGAAGGATCGGGTTCTGATCCCATGACCGGCTTCGATGTCCGAACCAATCCGCAATTACTTTTGGACGCGCTCATCGCCGCGTGCACGGGCGCGATAAACGGGGCCGGTATCGCCGAATCAGGTGGCATGAGGGTCAGGGTCGGTGTGCTGATTGACTACCGCAGCCTGCTGGGCCAATGCGAGGATGCAGGGCTCACCGCCCACAACCGCCCCATCTCCGCAGCCAACATCAGACGCTTGGCCTGCGACGGTGACATCCTGCCAGCGGTGATGGGTGAGAACGGTGCGGTCCTGGAACTCGGCCGTGAAATCCGCGGGTTTACCAACGCCCAACGCAGGGCCATCGCCATCCGTGACCGTGGCTGCGTCATCCCGGGCTGTATGCGGCCGGCATCGATGTCTGAGTGCCACCATGTGATCCCCTGGAGCGAGGGTGGTCCGACAAACGTTTCGAATGCCGCACTGGTGTGTGAATTCCACCATTTGCAGGTCCATGCCGGTCTGATCAAGCTCAAGTCAATAGACGGCGTTCCGCACGTCGTTGAAATCGAGGGACAACCGCGCGGCGCCCCGCAACGAAACCTTTACTGGCATCCACGCCTACGCACTGCCGGCTATCAGGCGTCGTTGTTTGGCTGAAACCGCACGACGGGCCATCTCCGACGGGGGAAACCCGGCCTTGCGGACACCTTGAACACCCGGGTGCTGCTGAACCGCGCACACGATGATGTTCCCCCACATCACGTGATGGGCCTTCCCAAGCAGCATCCGGGCCTTCCGCCATCGGGCAATCAGCAAGGGTGCCACATGGTGGAAGCAACCGACCGGTCACTCTACTAGGCTGGTGGAGTGAACGATCTGCTCAGCGCCTTGGGTGACGACGAGGACAACAACGAAGAACATGTGCGGCCGCGCGCACCATTGGCCGTGCGCATGCGCCCGCGCTCAGTTGAGGAACTCGTAGGCCAGCAACACCTCCTCAAGGCAGGTTCACCGTTGCGCCAATTGGCAGGCATCGACGGCCCTGGCCCTTCGGGTCCCTCCAGCATCATCCTCTGGGGGCCTCCCGGCACTGGTAAGACCACCATCGCGCACGTCATTGCACGGGCCCCGGGACGCCGCTTCGTTGAACTCAGCGCCATCACAGCCGGGGTCAAGGACGTCCGACGGGTCATGGATCAAGCGCTCGAGGACCGCGACCTGCGCGGGGCCACCACGGTGCTTTTCCTCGACGAGATCCACCGCTTCAACAAGGCCCAGCAGGATGCGCTGCTGCCCGGGGTCGAGAACCGCTGGGTTGTGTTGGTCGCTGCCACCACAGAGAATCCCTCATTCTCGGTGGTGTCCCCTTTGCTTTCGCGCTCGCTGCTGCTCACGTTGCGTCCGCTGGAAGAGGAAGACATCGCCGCCCTGATCACCCGAGCCTTGGCCGACGAACGGGGATTCAACGGCGATCTGGTGCTGGATCCGCCCGCGCTGGACCACTTGGTCCGCATGGCCGGGGGAGATGCCCGCCGAGCGCTGACCGCCCTCGAAGCCGCTGCCGGCGTTGCCTGGAGCGCTGCCGAATCGCACGGGCTGCTGGCCAAGGGAACCGAGCCGGAACATATAGAAGGAACAGCCGAAACCGCTAGAGGGCTGCCAGTGGATGCGACGGAAGATGCCAATACGGCTCCCTCCGCTGATCCCGCCGCCATGGATCCGGAAGCCGGCGCAGTCCAAGCCGTCGACGAGGAACAAATCGGCGGTTTGTCTCCCACGGGCCAGATTGTCATCACCATCGAACACACCGAACGGGCAATGGACGCCGCGGTCCAGCGCTACGACAAGGCAGGCGACCAGCATTACGACATCATCAGTGCTTTCATCAAGTCTGTCCGGGGCTCGGATGTGGATGCAGCGCTGCACTACCTGGCCAAGATGCTCGAGGCCGGTGAAGATCCACGCTTCATCGCCCGCCGCATCATGATCAGTGCCTCTGAAGACATCGGCATGGCAGATCCCACGGCCCTGCAAACAGCCGTCGCCGCAGCCCAGGCCGTGGCGCTGATCGGCATGCCGGAGGCCCGGCTCATCCTGGGCCACGCAGTGGTCCACTTGGCCACCGCACCGAAATCCAATGCCGCATACAACGCCATCAATGCCGCAGTTGCCGATGTGCGTGCAGGCCGCGGCAGAGGGGTTCCCACGCACCTGCGTGACTCGCACTACCCCGGTGCCCAACAGCTGGGCCACGGCAAGGGCTACATCTATTCCCACGACGCACCGCACTCGGTGGCCAGCCAGCAATACGCGCCCGATGACCTGGTGGGCAAGGACTACTACACGCCCACCACCAACGGGGCCGAACGCGGCATCGGGGAACGTGTCGAACGCATCCGCGGCATCATCAGGGCCAAGGACCGCCGAGGCACGTAACCACCCGAAGTTCTTGGCGTATCTCACACCTCCAACAGGCACCAGATGTGTACTTTGGGTTTGCTCACGGTGGTAGGATTGTTCCTTGGCTGGCAAGCTGCCCAACTGCAAACCACCCGGAACCTCGGTCCCGGAGGGTGAACAACGCGGCAGTTGCAGTGACAAGGGATGCGGCTTCCCACAACTCTCCATCATGGAGGCCAGATCCAATAACAGTCGCTTACAACAGATAAGGACACTCGTGGCTAACAACACTCGTGCCCGCCGCAAGGTTCGCCTCTCGCGAGCCCTCGGCCTTGCTCTGACTCCTAAAGCTGAAAAGTACATGGAGCGTCGTCCCTACGGTCCCGGCCAGCACGGCCGTGCCCGCAAGAAGCAGGACAGCGACTACGCAGTGCGTCTTCGCGAAAAGCAGCGTTTGCGCGCCCAGTACGGCATCCGCGAAGCACAGATGACCCGTGCCTTCGAAGAAGCCAAGCGCACTGCAGGCCAGACCGGTGAAAACCTGGTTGCCCTGCTCGAAATGCGTCTGGATGCCTTGGTTCTGCGTGCAGGCTTCGCCCGCACCATCGCCCAGGCCCGCCAACTTGTCGTGCACCGCCACATCATGGTCAACGGCGCCCGCGTGGACCGTCCCTCGTACCGAGTGTCCGAGGGTCAGCTGATCCACGTTCACGAGCGTAGCGAAAAGATGGGCCCGTTCCAGATCGCTGCTGCAGGCGCCCACCGCGATGTTCTCCCCGCCGTTCCGGCCTACCTGGACGTCAAGCTTGAAGCCCTCCAGGCCAAGCTCGTCCGCAAGCCGAAGCGCTCCGAGGTTCCAGTAACCTGCGAAGAGAACCTCGTCGTCGAGTACTACGCACGCTAAATTCGCTGGGTTCACACCCAACGGATGCAGTTTGCAACACGAAGCCCGTGGCCTTGCGCCGCGGGCTTCGTGTTATCCAAGACGTTTCGGTTCCGTGCTACCGCCAACCATTCGGTAAGGTGGAAAATCACATGTCACCAACGGTAGAGGAAAAGCACATGACAGGGTCGGACATCGCCGGGCTCATTGCGGCAGGCGTCTTTGCGATACTGGTGGCATTGCTCGCCATCCCCATCTGGAAGCTCGGCAAGGTATTTGACGAGTTGCGCTCCGCAGTGAAGGACGTTTCCGATGGCACCACCCCGCTGCTGACCGAGGTCACCAGCACCGTGGCAACCACCAACGACCAGATCCGCAAGGTCGACGGCATCACGTCGCACGTCTCGGACGCATCGGCGAACATCAGTGCGCTGTCCTCCTTGACCGCCGCTACCATCGGCAAACCGCTGATCAAGGTTGCCGCTTTCTCGGCCGGAGTTCGCTCCGCCCTTGGCACCAGGCCCTCGGGCAAGGGCCGACGCTCGCGCTGATCGATGCCCAGGCCTCCACCAAGTGGGCGCCTGGCAGCCAACTTGGCTGGAGCCAGCAGGCCCGGGCAAGCAAGCGCGCCAAGAGCGACTGCCTTGCAGCGCACGCTCCACCATCCATGAAACGAGGAAACTTCAGATGAAGAAGCTATTCTGGGTCGGCATCGGTATCGGCGTCGGCGTGTTGGTCGCCCGCAAGCTCAACGAAGCCAGGGACCTAGCCAGCGCCGAAGGACTAAACCGCACGATCGGTCGCTTCAGCGATTCGCTCCACGAAGTCGCCGAGGCCTTCCGCTCAGGCATGAACGAACGCGAAACGGAATTGCGCCTGGCCCTCGGCTTGGACGAGACTCCCGGACCGGACCACAACTAGACTTTCATTCTTGGCCTGCCGGCTCGGGACCACCATCAGTGGACCGGCGGCACGCAGAACCACACCCAAGCACAGTGCCCATAGGCACGGAGGGACCGAAGAGGAACGATGAAATCGCAGGAAATTGCACGCCGGTGGGTCGACTACTTTGAGTCGAAGGGCCACACCGCGGTCCCCAGTGCCTCGCTGGTCTCCTCCGACCCCTCGCTGCTGTTCACCGTCGCCGGCATGGTCCCTTTCATCCCGTACCTGACGGCGCGCGAAGATCCGCCATACAAACGGGCAACCTCCGTTCAGAAGTGCATCCGCACCGGAGACATCGAGGAAGTCGGCAAGACCGTCCGCCACGGCACGTTCTTCCAGATGTGCGGAAACTTCTCCTTCGGCGACTACTTCAAGGAAGAAGCCATCGCCTACGCCTGGGAACTTTTGACCAGTCCCCTTGATGCCGGCGGCTACGGGCTGGCCCCCAAGAAGCTGTGGATCACCGTCTTCCACGAAGACACCGAAGCGCTGGAAATCTGGCGGGACAAGATCGGGATCCCCTCCGAGCGCATACAGAAAATGGGCATGGAGGACAATTACTGGTCCACCGGCCAGCCCGGCCCAGCCGGCCCCTGCTCGGAAATCTTCTACGACCGCGGCCCGGAATACGGCATCGAGGGCGGCCCGGAGGCCGACGAAACCCGCTACATCGAAATCTGGAACCTCGTGTTCATGCAGTACCAGCGCGGCGAGGGCAGCGACAAGGGCAGCTTCGAGATCCTGGGCGAACTGCCCAAGAAAAACATCGACACCGGCCTGGGCCTTGAACGGCTGGCAATGATCCTGCAGGGCGTCGAGAACATGTATGAGACCGACCAGGTCCGTCCGGTGCTCGACAAGGCAGCGGAACTGGCCGGACGCCCATACTCCTCCACCGAGGATCCGTCGGACCCGAACCACGCGGACGACGTACGCATGCGCATGGTCGCCGACCACATCCGCTCCTCGCTGATGCTGATTTCCGACGGAGTCTCACCGGGCAACGAAGGCCGCGGGTACGTGCTACGACGCCTGATTCGCCGTGCAGTGCGCGCCATGCGCCTGATGGGCGTTGAAACCGCCGTGCTTCCGGAGCTGCTTCCAGTCTCCCGCGACGCCATGAAGGGCGTCTACCCGATCGTCGAAACGGATTTCGAGCGCATTGGACGCATCGCCTACGCCGAGGAACGCGCCTTCCTGCGCACCATCGCCTCGGGCACCACGCGCCTGGAAGAAGCGCTTGAGGTTTCCAAGTCCAAGGGCGGCTCGCTCTCGGGCGAAGACGCGTTCGCATTGCACGACACCTACGGCTTCCCGATCGACCTCACCCTGGAAATCGCCGCCGAGGCAGGCCTTGCCGTCGACGAGCCCAAATTCCGCGAGTTGATGAACGAGCAGCGCACCCGTGCGCAAAAGGACGCCAAGGCCAAGAAGGCCGGCCACGCGGACCTGAGCACCTTCATGCAGCTCCACGACGCCGGCGACGTGGTCTTCACCGGCTACGAGGAACTATCCGGGGAATCCACGGTTCGCGGCATCGTACGCGACGGAGCGTTGGTGGACGTCGCGGAGCAAGGTCAGCAGATCGAGTTGGTGCTCAACGAGACCCCGTTCTACGCCGAAGCGGGGGGCCAGGCAGGCGACGTAGGGCTGATCACCGGCGACGGCTTCGTCCTCGAGGTTCTCGACGTCCAGGCCCCGATCCGCGGTTTGAATGTACACCAGGTCATCGTTCGCGAGGGTGAGCTCCCGGCAGGTGCGACCGTGCAGACCGAGGTCGACCGCAACCGCCGGCACTCCGGTGAGCAGGCGCACTCCGCGACCCACCTGGTCCACGCGGCCTTGCACGAGATCCTGGGCCCGGATGCCTTGCAGTCCGGTTCCTTCAACAAGGCCGGGTACCTGCGCTTTGACTTCTCCTGGTCCGAAGCGCTCTCCGCCGCGGCCCGCAACGAGGTTGAAGAGGTCGTGAACCTGGCGATCCGCAACGACCACCAGGTCCGCACCAACGTGATGCCCCTGGCCGAGGCCCGCGCCATGGGCGCCATGAGCCTGTTCGGTGAGAAGTACGGCAACACGGTGCGCATGGTGGAAATCAACGATGCCTGGAGCCGCGAGCTCTGCGGCGGCACCCACGTGGGAGCCACCGCACAGATCGGAACGCTGACCTTGCTGGGCGAAGCATCCGTGGGCTCGGGTAACCGCCGCGTCGAGGCGCTGGTGGGCATGGAAGCCTTCCGCCACGGTGCCGCCGAGCGAGCGCTGGTCTCCGAGCTCTCGTCAATGTTCAAGGTCCCCGCGGCCCAGTTGAACGAACGCATCAGCGACACCGTTGCGAAGCTGCGCCACGCCGAACGCGAAATCGATAAGCTGCGTGCAGCACAGCTGGCCTCCCGGGCCGGTTCCCTGGTGTCCAAGGCCGTGGAGGTCAACGGGATCAAGGTCCTGGCCCATGATGTCGGGGCGGTCCCATCGGCCGACGCGCTGCGCACCCTGGCACTGGACCTGCGGGACCGTTTGGGCTCAGGGGCTTCGACCGTTGCACTGGCCGGTGTGGCCAACGACCGCCCGCTGGTACTGGTCGCCACCAATGAGGAAGCCCGTTCCAAGGGAGCCAAGGCCGGTGCGCTGGTTCGCACCGCGGCAAAGATCCTTGGCGGCGGCGGCGGCGGCAAGGACGACGTCGCACAGGGCGGAGGCCAGGACGCCAGCAAGATAGCCGAGGCCCTGGACGCCATGGTCCGCTCGATCCAGGAACTGTCATAGCACCGGCGCCCGAAGCCGGAGCTGCGGCCCCGCCCCACGGGGTGCTGCTCGGTGTCGACGTGGGCATGGCCCGCGTCGGCGTCGCGGCTAGCGACCGCGAGGGGTTGTTGGCCACACCGGTCAAGACCCTCAAGCGCGATGCCAAGAAATCCAGCGACATTGCCGTGCTGGTCAAGCTGGCTGCCGAACGTGAGGCCCGGGAGATCTACGTGGGACTGCCGCGCGCGATGTCCGGCGGTGAAACCGCGTCCACCACCATGGCCCGAGACTATGCACGGGAGCTGCTCCATGCTCTGGAGCGTGCCTGCGTGGTGGCCGAGGTCAGGCTTGTCGATGAGCGATTGACAACCGTCAGCGCGCACCGCTCGCTGCACGAGGCCGGACTCGATGGGCGCAAGCATCGCGCGGTCGTCGACCAGGCGGCTGCCGTCGCGATCCTCCAGCAGGTGCTTGAAATGCGCAGGAACGGACAACACGAGCCCGGAGAGCCGGCAGCGCGGGAATATCTTGGGCCCGGCGATGGCAGCTGATCCGTCGCGTCCGCCCTGCGGTGACAACGAGCCGGCAGGCGGATCCGAGCCCGAGGGGCTGCCCGCCGACCCCTCTTTAGGCTACGATCGCATCACATCTCATTCGGTCGAAGGGGCTGGCCTGCGTCGTCCCCCGGCAATTATGCTGCCTGCGGGCAAGGGAGAGAACCGCATGACAAATGAATCGTCCAACGATTCCAGGCATGGCGAACCCGCGCTTTCGCCGCGGCGCGCCGCTCGTGCCGCCCGTGAGCAAGCTGAACTTCAACAGCTCGCGCAGCAGACGGCAGCAACCCCGGAGCCGACCCCAAACCAGGTAGACCCTGGTACAAGCCACTCGTCGGAAACCGGGAACCATGGCGATCCTGTTCAGGAGCCCAAGGCGGAAAAGGCAGGCAAACCAGCCGGGGAACGCTCCGAGGCCCTTCGCGCCGCACACCAGGCACGCACACAAGGCGCACTCCGGGCACGGACCGAAGCCATCGAGGCCCAGCGGACCGCCTCCGAACGCATCAGGCAGACACTGCGTGCCAACTCCGCAACGCGTCGTTCCAGTTCCCCGGAGGTAGCCAATTCCGCCGTGAACTCATCGACCCTCGTGGAGGAACGGCCCGAGGACGTGATCAAGGAAACCAGCGCCGAACCCGCGAACGCACCGATTGCCGCGCATCAAGGGAATCCAACGGCAACGCCTTCCTCCATGCAGCGTCCCGCGTCAGGCGATCACGCGCAGCCCGAGGCCAGCGGCAACCCACCGGCATCCTCTCCCGCCGATGCCGCCACCGACGCGATGCCCATCGTCGCTGCCTCGCTGCTCCCGGGTTCCGGAAGCCAGCCCATGGATCCCGGTTCCAGTTCCCCGCAATCGGGCCCCGCACCCGGACAGACGGGGCCCGATGAATGGTTCGACGGCCACGAATACACGAACCACGCCAGTGCGCCGGGCACTGACGAAGCTGTCGCGCACGGCGGGGGAGTCCCCGAAGACGGATACCAGGACCCCCACGGCTACGACCGCGACGGCGTTGAACCCGATGCCTACGCCGAACAAGCGGAACGTGAAAACCTTTTCCTGGCCACGCCGACGATAGACCCCGAAAAACGCAAGGCCCGGCGCCGAAGGAGGAACTGGGTGCTGCTGGTTGTCCTGCTGGGCTTCAGCGCCGTGATCTTCGGTGTTGTGCTCTTCCTGCAGGGACTTCTTGACCGCCTCAGTCCCCAGGACTTCCCGGCACCCGGCGGGGAAACCGTCTCCTTCGAGGTCGAATCCGGTTGGGGCCCGAAGCAAATCGGGCGCGAATTGGTGAACCGCGACATCGTCGCCAGCGACAAGCTCTTCCTCGAGGCCGTCCAGCTGGTGGAAACCGAGAACCGCGTAATCCACCCCGGGACCTACGACCTGCGCATGGAGATGCCTGCCTTGGATGCGGCATCAATCCTGATCGGCGAGGAAGCAGCGAAGGTTTCCTATGTTGCCATCAAGGAAAACACCCGCATGTCCAAGGTGCTTGAGCAGATCTCCGAATCCACGGGCCTGCCCATGAAAGAAATTGCTGCCCTGGCAGATGATCCTGCCGCACTGGGCGTCACTTCCAAGGCCCCGAACCTGGAAGGCTACCTGCATCCGGGGGAGTACCGCTTCCCGCTGGACGCCGATGCCGAGACGGTGTTGCGCACCATGGTCGATGCGACGACCAAGACGCTGAATGACGCCGGAATCATTGACCCGGTCAAGCAATACCACGTGCTGAAGGTCGCTTCGATCCTGCAGGCCGAGGCCCGCAAGGATGACTACGGCACTGTGGCAGGGGCACTGGAAAACCGGCTGCACCCTGACAACAAGGAAACCAGCGGGCTGCTGCAGGTCGACTCCGCGGTGATCTACGGACTTGACCGCTACTCGCTGCAGTTCAGCGCCGCCGAAAAGAAGGATCCCGGGAACAAGTACAACACCTACGTGCGCAAAGGCCTGCCACCGACCCCGATCGGTTCCCCGGGAAACTCGGCGATCAAGGCGGCGGCCAACCCGACCCCGAACGATTACTACTACTGGGTCACGGTGAACACCAACACCGGTGAAACCAAGTTCGCCAAGTCCTACTCAGAGCACCGCGTGTACCAGGACGAATTCCGCAGCTGGTGCGCCGCGAACACGGATGTGTGCAAGTGAGTACCCCTGGGGCCCGGCTCCGCGCTGCGGTGCTGGGCCACCCGATCGCCCATTCGCGGTCCCCGCTGCTGCATTCCACCGCCTACCGTGCGTTGGGCGTGGACATCGAGTACACGGCCATCGACATGCTGCCCGAAGCAGCGGCGTCCTTCGCGGCCCGTTTGCGCACCGAGCCCGGTTGGGTGGGGGTCTCGGTCACGATGCCGCTGAAGGCCGCGCTGATTGGGCACCTCGATGAGCTTTCCGGGCGCGTACTGCGCCTGGGCGCGCTGAACACCGTGGTGGTCGAGCACCTCGAGGGGGCCGTGCGCCTTCTGGGGCACAACACCGACGTCGAGGGGATCGTGCGTGCCGTTGGCGCTCTTTTGCCAGCACGGAATGATCCCGCTGCGCCCCCGGGCGCACGGGCCGCGGGCCGCGTGCACCGAGCCGGGATCCTGGGCTCGGGAAACACCGCCCTTGCCGCGCTCGAAGCCTGCAAGATGCTGGGGTTCACCCACGTGGACCTACTCGTGCGCAACCCGCAACGTGCCGGCGCCGCCCTGGCCCTGGCACAAACTCTCGGGCTGGAGTGCCGGATCGTGGAGACCGCCGGTGCCCGGGAGCACCTGCCCGGCTATGAGTTAGTCATATCAACGCTTCCGGCACACGCCGCCGATGGCTTGCTTGCCTCTCTCGGCCTGGCTCCCGATGCCCGCACGGCATCGGCGGTCTTGGCCCCGGGAGCGGTGCTGCTGGATGTCGCTTACGACCCATGGCCATCGGCCCTCGCGACGGCCTGGGAACTCGCCGGCGGCGTCGTGGTCTCCGGGTTGGCGATGCTTGTCCACCAGGGCGTTGAGCAGGTCAAGTTGTTCAGCGGAGTCCAAGATGCGGACTGGGGCCACGTCACAAATGTGATGTGCGACGCAGTAGGGCTGCCTCGGCCCTGATCACAGGACAACTACATGGCAGGATGGAGAACATGTTGCGTTGGTTGACGGCGGGCGAATCACACGGCCCCGCATTGGTTGGAATTATCGAGGGAATGCCCGCGGGCATTGCCATCTCTTCACAGGATGTGCGTGATGCCCTGGCGCGTCGCCGCCTGGGCTATGGCCGGGGTGCGCGGATGAAGTTCGAGCAGGATGCGGTGTCCTTCTCCGGCGGAGTCCGCCACGGGGTGACCCAGGGCGGGCCGGTGGCCATCGAGGTCGGCAACACCGAATGGCCCAAGTGGGAAAAGGTCATGAACCCCGACGCCATCGACCCCGAGGAACTTGCCTCGATGGCCCGTAATGCGCCGCTGACCCGTCCGCGTCCCGGCCATGCCGATTTCACCGGAATGCAGAAATACGGTTTCGACGATGCCCGTCCGGTGCTTGAGCGCGCCTCGGCCCGCGAAACCGCGGCCCGCGTCGCCCTGGGCTCCGTTGCCTCGAACTTCCTGGCCCAGCTGGGGATCGAGCTGGTCTCCCACACCGTTGCCGTGGGCACCGTCTCCTCCCCGGAGGATGCCGCACTGCCACGGGCCAGCGATGTGATCGCACTTGACGCCGATCCGTTGCGTTGCTTCGACGCCGACACCTCCGCGGCCATGGTCTCCGAGGTCGACGCAGCCCACAAGGAGGGCGAAACCCTCGGCGGCGTCGTCGAGGTCCTTGCCTACAACCTTCCCCCCGGGCTTGGCTCCTACGTGCACTGGGACCGGCGCCTTGATGCGCGCCTTGCCGGTGCGCTGATGGGTATCCAGGCCATCAAGGGCGTGGAGGTCGGCGACGGCTTCCTCACCGCGACCCGGCGCGGCTCCGCGGCCCACGACGAGATCCTGCGCGGCGAGGACGGAACCATCGAGCGCTCCGGGAACAAGGCCGGCGGCATCGAGGGCGGTATGTCCATCGGGGACGTGTTGCGCGTGCGTGCGGCAATGAAACCGATTGCCACGGTGCCACGCGCGCTGAAGACCATCGACACCGCCACCGGAGAAGAGACCACCGCTCACCACCAGCGCTCCGATGTCTGCGCCGTTCCTGCAGCCGGCGTCGTCGCCGAGGCCATGGTCGCCCTCGTGCTGGCCCAGGCGATGCTGGAAAAGTTCGGCGGCGACTCGCTCACCGAGGTCAAGCGCAACCTGTCCGGCTACCTCGACGCGATCCCCTCGAACCTCGGTTCCGTCCGCCACCCATGAGCACCCCGATCGTCCTGATCGGTCCGATGGCCAGCGGCAAATCCGCCGTCGGCGCGCTGCTGGCCCCGATGCTGGACGCCGAACTCATCGACACCGACGCCCTGGTCGTGGCCGCCCACGGCCCGATCGCCTCGATTTTCGCCGTTCACGGGGAAGAGGGCTTCCGCCGCTTCGAGTCCGAGGCGCTGGCGCTGGCCATGGACCGCAGCGCCCAGACGGTGGTGTCCACAGGGGGAGGAGCGGTGCTCGCGCCGGGAAACAGGGAACTGCTGGCCGATGGCTTTTGCGTGTACCTGCTCACCGACGCCCGCACGGTCGCCCCGCGCATCGGCGCCGACAGGAACCGGCCGCTGCTGGGGGCTGACCCGCTTCAATCCTGGAGCCGGATATTCGACAGGCGCAAGGAGCTTTACGAGGGCAGCGCGCACCTGACCATCGACACCCGGGGGCTTGGCGTGGGCCAGGTCGCCTGCTTGATCCTCACCGCCTACCGTGATGCCGGACACTGAAGCCCCCTCTTGGTGGACTAAACACGTAGGCTTAACCCAATCACCCTCGCATCCAAGCGCACCGAGAACCATGTTCCTTGGGAACGGCCACAGGCCAACCAAGCAAAATCGGACGACGCACAAACACCTTAGCTCCCGCGCGCACCGCCCACGAGGCCTGAACCCGTTCGTCGCGACAGGCAGCACTTTTGGAGGATCCAACGATGAACCCCGAACCCACGACGATCCACGTCACCGGAGCGGCCCCGGCCGATAACTACGAGGTGGTCGTCGGCAACGGCCTGTTGGGTCGACTTCCGGCACTGCTGGGCGAGCGCGTGAAAAAAGTCCTCGTGGTCCATCCGCGGGCCCTGCGCACCACCGGTGACATCGTCAAGGAAGACCTCGAAGCCGCCGGGTACTCGGCACTGAGCGCCGAGATCCCCGACGCCGAGGAGGGCAAGCACATCGAGGTCGCTTCCTTCTGCTGGCAGGTGCTGGGCAAGAACGACTTCACCCGCTCGGACGCCATCGTCGCGGTCGGGGGCGGAGCTGTGACCGACCTTGCCGGATTCGTCGCTGCCACCTGGTTGCGCGGGACCAAGATCGTGCACCTGCCGACCTCACTGCTGGGCATGGTCGATGCCGCAGTTGGCGGCAAGACGGGAATCAATACCGCCGAGGGCAAGAACCTCGTCGGTGCCTTCCACCCTCCGGCGGGCGTGCTCGTTGACCTTGACACCCTGGCGACGCTGCCAAAGAACGAGCTGGTCACCGGTATGGCCGAGGTCGTTAAATGCGGTTTCATCGCCGACGAGCGGATCCTGGAACTCATCGAGGAGGACCCCGCCGATGCCACCGACGCGTCCTCGGCCCGACTGCGCGAGCTCGTGGAACGAGCCATCGCGGTGAAGGCAAAGATCGTCTCGGCTGACCTGCGTGAAGCAGGGGACCGCGAGTTCCTGAACTACGGGCACACCCTGGCCCACTCCATCGAGCTGGCCGAACGCTACTCGATGCGCCACGGCGCCGCGGTCTCCATCGGGATGGCATTTGCCGCGGAACTGGGCCGCAGCGTCGGGCGCACCTCCGACGCCGTAGCCGATCGCCACCTGGCGATCCTCGGGTCCCTGGGACTGCCCACCACCTACCGCGGGGACCGCTGGCAGGCACTGCTCGACGGGATGCGCCGGGACAAGAAGGCCCGCGGGGACCTGCTTCGATTCGTGGTGCTCGAGGACGTTGGCCGACCACGCATGCTCGATGTCCCCGACACTTCGCTCTTGTTCGCCGCCTACCAGGAGATTTCAGCATGATCGCCGTTCCGGATAGCGCGAAGACCCACACCCAAGAATTGCTGCAGGTACCGGCAGCGGGCCTGGACAGTTCCCCGCGGCAGAACATCGAGTCGGGCGTGCCGGGGATCCTGCTGAACCTGATGACGATGCGCCACGAGGTTTCCGATGCGGCCCTTGCGGAAAAAACGCTGCAATCCGGTTCCGCCAGCTCCCAGGTCATCGTGTTGCTGGCCAAGGGTGACCTGCGTGCCGCCAGCGAACTGGTGGCAGAAACCCGGCTCAACGACCCGCAGAACTTCGTGATGCGCGTGCTTGACACCTCGCTGACACGCGCCGGCGGCGACTTCGCGCGGGCCACCAAGCGCCTGCGGGCCTTGTTGACCGAGTTCAAGGGCACCGAACACGAATCGATCCTGCAGCAGCACCTGGGGTTCGCCTACGTGGAAAGCGGAGACCTGCTCGCCGGGGCCAACCGCTTCGGCAAGGCCCTTGACCTGCGCACCGCCGAAGGGGCGGACACGCACCTGATAGAGTCCTCGCGTGCCTGCCTTGAAGCGGTCACCGCGCGGATCCCCGCCCAGCACACCGGGGAACACGCCGGGCAGATCCCCGGGGCCGATGCGGCACGATAGCGCCTTGGGCACCGGCTCCGACCGGGCCCCGGGCACCGAGGTCCGGCAGATCACCAACGGGTAACCCCGCGGGCCGGGCCAAGGTGCGCTAAACTTAATCTTGGATTTTTGACAACACGCCTGAGGGAGTCCGCCAGTATGGCGAGCCCCGCCCGCCATCGGCATTTGCGCCCGGCGAGCCCCCGGCGCATACGGAAGAAGAGTAGATCGTGGCATCAACCACCGACATCAAGAACGGACAAGTCCTCAAGATCGAGGGCCAGCTCTGGAGCATCATCGATTTCCAGCACGTCAAGCCGGGCAAGGGCGGCGCATTCGTGCGCACCAAGATGCGCAACGTCCTGACCGGCCGCGTGCTGGAAAGGACCTACAACGCCGGGGCAAAGATCGAGACAGCAACCGTTGACCGCCGCGACTACCAGTACCTCTACCAGGACGGCGAAGACTTCGTGTTCATGGACCTCTCGGACTACGACCAGCTCACCGTCGCAGGCACCGTGGTGGGGGACACCGCCGGTTTCATGCTCGAAAACCAGAACGTCACCATCGCCATGCACGAGGGTTCCCCGCTGTACGTCGAGCTGCCCCCGTCAGTGACCCTTGAAATCACCTACACCGAACCGGGCCTGCAAGGCGACCGCTCCTCCGCCGGCACCAAGCCAGCCACCCTGGAAACCGGCAAGGAAATCCAGGTGCCGCTGTTCGTTGAGCAGAACACCAAGGTCAAGGTCGACACCCGCACCGGCGATTACCTGGGGCGTGTCTCCTAGTGAGCGCACGCGCCAAGGCCCGTCGCCGGGCACTGGACATCCTTTTTGAAGCCGAACAACGCGATGTCTCGCCCCTGGCAGCCATGCGTTTGCGCCGCGAGGCGACGGACATCACCATCAACGAGTACACCGTGACCATCATCGAAGGCGTCATGGATGAACTGGACCGGATCGATGAGATCCTCTCCTCCTACTCCAAGGGCTGGACGCTGGAGCGCATGCCCACGGTGGATCGCACCGCGCTGCGCATCGGCACCTGGGAGCTGCTCTTCAACGATGATGTCCCCGACGGCGTTGCCGTCTCCGAGGCCGTGCTGCTGGTCCGCGAGCTCTCCACCGACGAGTCCCCGGAATTCGTCAACGGGCTGCTCGGACGCATCCAACAGATGAAGCCGACGCTGCTGGCCTAGCCGAGTACCTCGCACCTTCTTTCCGCCGGCCGCCGGGCCCCCCTTGCCGGCGGCCGCGCTGCGTTAACGGGGTTCGGGTCCTGTGCCGGATGGATGCGCGGGTCGACGCCCGCTTCTCATCGCTGGGCACTGCCTGAAGACCACCGGCGCGGTGAAGAGCCGAAGCCTGTGAAACATGCCACACTGTGGGCTAGGGGTTTGGTGCATGGCAACTGCGGTGACCGGTCCCCAGGAACCATCCCTGTGCACCTTCATCCCAAGGAGAAACCATTGAATTGGCTCGACCGCTCCCGCTCCCTGGCCCCTCCGGGCTTCAATCGCTGGCTCATTCCCCCGGCGGCACTGGCAGTGCACCTGTGCATCGGCCAGGCATACGCGACCAGCGTGTACAAATCCGCCCTCATCGGGCACTTCGAGGTCACCCAGACGGCCATCGGGGTGATCTTCTCCATCGCGATCGTGATGCTCGGACTTTCCGCGGCCTTCATGGGCACCTGGGTGGAGCGCAGCGGGCCGCGGAAGTCCATGTTTGTTGCCGCGTCCTTCTGGGGCGTCGGCTTCCTGGTCGGCGCCGCCGGCATCTTCACCGGCCAGCTGTGGCTGGTCTACCTGGGCTACGGGTTCATCGGCGGTATCGGGCTGGGTATCGGCTACATCTCACCGGTATCCACGCTGATGAAGTGGTTCCCTGACCGCCCCGGCATGGCCACAGGCCTGGCGATCATGGGCTTTGGCGGTGGGGCACTGGTTGCCTCGCCGATGTCCACCGCACTGCTGAAGTTCTTCGACGGGTTCAACCCGGCCATCGACGGGGCGGACTGGATCGCTTCGGGTTCCTCGGTCGGCAAACTGTTCTTGACACTGGGCCTGCTCTACTTCGCGGTGATGATGTACGGGGTGGCCAACATCCGCGTTCCGGCACCGGGATGGAAGCCACGCGGCTTCGATCCGGCCAAGACCAGGACCTCCGCGATGGTCACCACGGCGAACGTCTCGGCGGCAAACGCCATCAAGACCAAGAGCTTCTGGCTTGTGTGGATCGTGCTCTTCCTGAACGTCACCGCCGGAATCGGCATCCTCGAGCAAGCCTCCCCGATGATCCAGGACTTCTTCCGCGGAGCAGACGGGAACTCCGCGGTCAATGCGGCGGTCGCAGCAGGCTTCGTGGGCATGCTTTCCATTGGTAACATGGCGGGGCGCTTCATCTGGTCAAGCACCTCGGATGTAATCGGGCGCAAGGGAATCTACATGATGTACCTGGGTATCGGCGCGGTGTTCTACGCGGTGCTTGCCTTCTTCGGTGGCAGCTCGATGCTGTTGTTCGTGGCCATGGCCGTGGTGATCATCAGCTTCTACGGCGGAGCCTTCGCCACCGCGCCTGCCTACCTGAAGGACCTCTTCGGGACTTTCCAGGTCGGGGCGATCCACGGACGCCTGCTCACCGCGTGGTCGGCGGCCGGCATTGCCGGCCCGCTGATCGTCAACGGACTCCTTGACATGCAGGGCAAGCCCGGGACGATGAACGCGCACAACTACCTGCCGGTGCTGCTGACCATGGTGGTGCTGCTGGTCATCGGCTTCATCGCCAGCACGTTGATCAAGCCCGTGGACGCGAAATACCACGAGCCGGAGGAAGAACTTGCTTCCGCGACGAAAGGATCCTAAATGAACCAGGACCAGCAGTTTGCCGACAGTGACCTTGATGTCGAAGTGAATCCGGCCATAGGCCGCCTTGTTTTCGGGTGGCTGCTTGTCGGGTTGCCCCTGATCTACGGGGTCATCACCACGCTCTCGCGCGTCGGCCAGCTCTTCAACTAGGAGCCAACAACGCCACCGCCACGAACGGGGGAGGTCCTTTTACGCTGCTGCGCAAGGCGCGTGCGGCAGGGATCTCCCCCTTTTTCGCGTGTCAGGCAGGCTTCCGGATTCCTAGGGGCGGGGATCACGTGCCGGCAAGCATTTGCGCCCGCTGGTGGTGCCCGTGGTGCAGCAGTGCAAGCTCCCGAGCGTAGTCGGCACCGGTTGGATGGCCCGTGGCGATCCGCTGGCGCACCGCGGCCAGGCGCATTGCGGTTACCGTGAACTGCTTCATCTGCCGGCTGCGGCCGTTGGCGGCCGCCCAGGCCTTGGCCTTGCGCCGGCCGGCGCCGGTGGCCAGCATGGCCACCTCGGCCGCCGTGAACCAGCCGCTTGCCCGGTACTCGTCAAGGCGCTGCGCGGTGAGCCGCTGCTCGGCGCGCTGGAGCATCACCACTACAATGACGGAGGCGATGAACAGCGGGACCTGCAGCACGAAGTAGAAAACCAGGTAATCATCGAAGAAGATCCCCACCCCGCCGTTCCACAAAAAGTGCCCGGCCATCGCCGGCATCAGCCCGAGCCCCAGATACAAGGGCCATCGGCCCCGCCGCCCGCGCGCGGCGCAAAGCCCCAGCGCATAGCCGGTCCAGGCGGTGAACAGCACGTGAGCGAAAGGGGAGAAGAGGCCGCGCAGCACGAACACGAAGGCCAGCTCGCCCGGACCTGCCGGATCCATCTGGCTGGCCCCGAAGTACAGGATGTTCTCGGTGAACGCGAACCCGGCACCGACGATGCCGCCATAGACGATCCCGTCCAGCGGACCGTCGAAATGGGCCCTGTTGATCCAGAAGATCAGCAGCACACCGGCTCCCTTGGCCAGCTCCTCGAGGACCGGGGCCTGCACCACCGCCCCGAACATGTCCATGTCCACGGCCCCGGCGGGGTCGAAGAACAGCTCGGTGAACGCATCCCCGAAGAGCAGTGTCGCGGCAACCGAGGCGCCGGCGCCCCACAGCAGTCCCAGCATCAACACGGCGCGCGGTTCCGGGTCCCACCTATCCACCCAGCGCAACCCCAGCAGGCACAAGCCCAAGGGGACCATGGCCAGGGCACCAAGCCACAGGACTGTGCCGGTGCCAAAGACCGAGGAAAGGAACCAGGCGACACCGAGCAACACCGCGGTGGCGGCGACAAGGGACCATGACAGGGCGCCGCCGGTGCCGGCGGGTGCAGCGGGGCCGGCCCACGGGTCGGCCAATGCCGTGTGCGGGGAAGGTTGCGGGGCATGTGAGGTAACGCGCATGTCTCAAATCCTACGTGGGGTCGGCGCTGTGCTAATTTTGATGAAGCAAGCAACCTTTAAATTCCGTCCAGTGAGGCGGGGAAGGAGGCCGCACATGAGCAACGAGCCCAACCAAGCCCGTGCCACCGCGCCCGTCAGTGCCCGAACAGTCCTCTCCAGCGATGACATCGATAGGGCGCTCACCCGCATTGCCCACGAAATCATCGAAGCGAACAAGGGAACCAAGGACCTGGTCCTGCTGGGTATCCCCTCACGCGGCTTCCCCTTGGCCCAGCGCCTGGCCCGACGCATCGCAGCCACCGAGCCGGGGCTTGACCCGGCATCGATCACCGGCCAGCTCGATATCACCATGTATCGCGATGACCTGCGCCGCTCCACCACACGCACCCCGGTACCCACCCTGTTGCCCGCCGGCGGCATCGACGACAAGGTAGTGGTGCTTGTCGATGACGTGCTCTACTCGGGGCGCACCATCCGAGCCGCCCTGGACGCCCTGGCCGACTTTGGCCGCCCGCGCATCGTTCGCCTGGCGGTGCTGGTTGACCGTGGCCACCGCGAACTACCCATCCGCGCCGACCACGTCGGCAAGAACCTGCCCACCGCCACGACTGAAAAGGTGCGCGTGCACCTGGCCGAGGTCGACGGGGCAAACGAGAATGAAGTTCTCATCGAGGCCCGCGCATGAAACACCTGCTCTCCACCCTCGATCTCTCTCGCGCCGACGCGATCCGGATCCTGGACATCGCCGAGGAAATGGCCGCCGTGGGCACCCGCGAGGTCAAGAAGCTCCCTGCTCTGCGCGGTCGCACCGTGGTTAACCTCTTCTTCGAGGACTCCACCCGCACCCGGATCTCTTTCGAGGCCGCAGCCAAGCGCCTGAGCGCGGACGTGATCAACTTCTCCGCCAAAGGATCCTCGGTCTCCAAGGGCGAATCGCTCAAGGACACCGCCCAGACCCTGCAGGCCATCGGGGCCGACGCGGTGGTCATCAGGCACGGTGCCTCCGGTGCCCCGGCACGACTTGCAGCCACTGACTGGATCGACGCCCCGGTCATCAACGCCGGGGACGGCACCCACGAGCACCCCACCCAGGCGCTGCTCGATGCGTTTACGCTGCGCGCGCACTGGTCCAAGCTGCACGGGCACACCTCCCTGGGTTCTGATTTGGCGGGCATGAAAGTGGCCATCGTGGGGGACATCCTGCACTCGAGGGTCGCCCGATCCAACCTCTGGTTGCTGCGCACCCTGGGCGCCAAGGTCACGATGGTGGCCCCGCCCACGCTGCTGCCCCACGGCGCGGCCTCATGGCCTGCCACTATCAGCTACGACCTGGACGCCACCTTGGCCACCGGTCTCGACGCGGTGATGATGCTGCGCGTCCAGGGCGAGCGGATGCACGAGTCCTTCTTCCCCAACACCCGGGAGTACTCCCGGCTCTGGGGATTCGATGACGCACGGCTTGCGGCACTCGATGCCCGTGACTCGGGCGAAACCATCATCATGCACCCGGGCCCGATGAACCGGGGCCTGGAAATTTCCTCCGCGGCCGCCGACTCGCCCCGCTCCACCGTGCTGGCCCAGGTGGCCAACGGCGTGGCGGTGCGCATGGCCGTGCTCTATCTCTTGCTGTCGGGGAACCAACAGCGTCCCCAAACACCGGATGCCTCGCGCCGGGCCGGCCTGTAAAGAAACGGGAGTCAATTCCATGAGCACCAACACCACCTACCTGATCCGCGGCGCCAAGCCGCTGGGCGAAACGGCAACCGACATCCTCATTGCCGATGGCACCATCCTGGCCCTGGGCGCAGAGGCAACCAGCCACGAGTCGGCCGCGAACGCCACCATCATCGAGGCCGACGGCCAGATCGCCCTTCCCGGGCTGGTCGACTTGCACACCCACCTGCGCGAACCGGGTCGCGAGGACGCCGAGACCGTGGAAACCGGCACCCGGGCCGCGGCCCTTGGCGGCTTCACTTGTGTCCACGCGATGGCCAACTCCAACCCCGTGGCGGACACCGCCGGGGTCGTCGAGCAGGTCTGGTCACTGGGCAAGCGCTCCGGCTGGGTCGATGTGCGCCCCGTCGGGGCCGTCACCGTCTCCCTCGCCGGGACGCAGCTGGCCGAGATCGGGGCAATGGCCGATTCGCGTGCCGAGGTCCGCGTCTTTTCCGATGACGGCATCTGCGTCTTTGACCCGCTGATCATGCGCCGTGCACTGGAATACGTGAAGGCATTCGACGGCGTCATCGCCCAGCATGCCCAGGAACCGCGCCTCACCGAGGGCGCCCAGATGAACGAGGGCGAGGTCTCCGCGGTGCTCGGCCTGGCCGGCTGGCCGGCCGTGGCAGAGGAATCGATCATCGCCCGCGACGTACTGCTGGCAGAGCACGTCGGCTCCCGCCTACACGTCTGCCACGTCTCCACCGCGGGATCCGTGGAAATCATCCGCTGGGCCAAATCCCGCGGGGTCAACGTCACCGCCGAGGCAACCCCGCACCACCTGCTGCTCACCGAGGACCTGGTCTCCAGCTACGACCCGGTCTTCAAGGTCAACCCGCCGCTGCGCCGGCAGGCCGACGTGATGGCTTTGCGCGCTGGATTGGCCGATGGCACCATCGACATCGTGGGCACCGACCACGCCCCGCACCCCTCCGAGGACAAGGAATGCGAGTGGGCGGCTGCCGCCATGGGCATGACCGGGCTGGAAACAGCGCTCTCGGTGATCCAGCACACCATGATCGCCACCGGGATGATCTCCTGGGCCGATGTCGCCCGTGTCCTGTCCACCACCCCGGCGCAGATCGGCCGGGTCACCGACCAGGGCCGCCCGCTGGCTGTGGGAGAACCGGCAAACATCACCCTGGTGGATGCCGCCGCCCGCTGGGTGGTGGACCCGTACGCGATGGCCACCAAGGGCCGGAACTCTCCCTTCAAGGGATTGGAACTGCCCGGGGCGGTCACCACCGTGTTCTTCCACGGGCACCCCACGGTGCTCGATGGAGCACTGAACACCCCGCGGATCACCGGGGCGCTCTAGATGGGCGAATACACCGGCGCCGTACTGATTACCCTTGCCGTCATCGCGGCAGTGATCGCTCTGATCCTGCTGGGCTGGCGCAACCGGCTTCGCCGCCAATCCGAGGTGCCCGCCCCGGTGCCGGTCCCGGCCGACGAACATGGCCAGCCGGTCCTGGGCGCGCCCATCGGGGTGCCTTCCGAGGGCGTGTACGTGTGCACCACCACCGCGGGGGACTGGCTGGACCGCATCGCCGCCCACCGCCTGGGCATCCGCACCAACGCCGAGCTTGAGGTCCACGGCGCCGGTGTGCTGTTCGGGCGCCACGGCGCACCGGATCTGTTCATCCCCGCCGCCGACCTGGTTTCCGTTTCTCGAACCAGCGGCATGGCCGGGAAGTTCGTTGAGAAGGACGGCCTGCTGGTCATTTCCTGGATGCTGGGAACCATGGCCGTGGACACCGGGTTCCGCCCGCGCTACCACCAAGAACTCCCGGAGATCATCACGGCCATCAACGCGCTGCTGGTCCCCGGAACAAACGAAAACGATCCACCCGCCGAAAAGAAGGAAAACCAGTGACAGCAGTACAGGGAACCGAGCAAGCCCTCTTGGTGCTCGAAGACGGACGGGTTTTCCGCGGCCGCAGCTACGGGGCCATCGGCACCGCATTGGGTGAAGCGGTCTTCTCCACCGGCATGTCCGGCTACCAGGAGACCCTCACCGACCCTTCCTATGCCGGCCAGATCATCGTGCAGACCTTCCCGCACATCGGCAACACCGGGGTCAACGACGAGGATGCCGAGTCAAACCGCATCTGGGCAGCCGGCTACGTGGTCCGCGAAGCCGCACGCATCCCCTCGAACTGGCGCGCGACGCGCACCTTGGACGAGGAACTCATCAACGGGGACATCGTGGGGATCTGCCAGGTTGACACCCGTGCACTGACCCGTCACCTGCGCGAACGCGGGGCGATGAAATCCGGGATCTTCTCCGGGGTGGCCGCCACAGCAAGCCTCGAGACACTGATCAAGACCGTGAACGCACAGCCCTCGATGGAAGGCGCAAACCTCTCCGAGCTGGTCTCCGTGGCAGAGGCCTACGTCGTGGAGCCCGCCGACCATGGCTTCACCGGTGAGGTCGAGCTCAGCGTCGCGGCGATCGACCTGGGCATGAAGTCGATGACCCCTCACCGCTTCGCCGAGCGCGGGGTGCGCGTGCACGTGCTGCCACACAACGCGACCTTCAAGGACGTTGTGGCAACCGGCGCCGCCGGCGTCTTCTTCTCCAACGGCCCCGGGGACCCAGCAACCGCCAACGTGCAGGTGGAGTTGGTCCGCGCGGTGCTCGATGCGCGCATCCCGTACTTCGGCATCTGCTTCGGCAACCAGATCCTGGGCCGTGCACTGGGATACGGCACCTACAAGTTGCGCTTCGGGCACCGCGGGATCAACCAGCCCGTGCTGGAGAAGGCAACGGGCAAGGTGGAAATCACCAGCCAGAACCACGGGTTCGCCGTCGACGCACCCCGGGCCGGCGCGGCAAACGCGCCGCTGGAGCGCTACGGACGCGTCGAGGTCTCGCACATCTCGCTCAATGACGACGTCGTCGAGGGCTTGCACTGCCTGGACATTCCGGCGTTCTCCGTGCAGTACCACCCGGAGGCGGCCTCCGGACCGCACGACGCCTCGCACCTGTTCGACAGGTTCATCACCAACATGCGCGCGGCCAAGAACACGCCCGCCACCGAAGATTCCACCCAGGGAGAGAAGTAATGCCTAAGCGCGAAGACCTCAAGTCGGTCCTGGTCATCGGCTCCGGCCCGATCGTCATCGGCCAGGCAGCGGAGTTCGACTACTCCGGCACGCAGGCGTTGCGCGTGCTGCGCGAGGAGGGCCTGCGGGTCATCCTTGTCAACTCCAACCCCGCCACCATCATGACCGACCCGGAGTTCGCCGACGCGACCTACGTCGAGCCGATCACCCCGGAGGTCGTGGAAAAGATCATCGCCAAGGAACGCCCCGATGCGATCCTGCCGACCCTGGGTGGGCAGACGGCACTGAACACCGCGATCGCCCTGGACAAGGCCGGGGTGCTTGAAAAGTACAACGTCGAGCTGATCGGTGCGAACATCGCGGCCATCGAACTCGGCGAGGACCGCGAGAAGTTCAAGGGCGTGGTGGAGCGCTGCGGCGCCGAATCCGCCAACTCGGTTATCGTGCACACCATGGAGCAAGCCTTCGCCGCCGTGGAGATCCTGAACTATCCCGTGGTGGTCCGCCCCTCCTTCACCATGGGCGGACTGGGCTCGGGCATGGCGTACGACGCCACCGACCTGCGCCGCATCGCCGGGGCCGGCCTGCAGTACTCCCCGACCACCGAGGTGCTCCTGGAGGAGTCGATCCTTGGCTGGAAGGAATACGAGCTGGAAATGATGCGCGACAAGAACGACAACGTCGTGGTCATTTGCTCCATCGAGAACTTCGACCCGGTAGGGGTGCACACCGGGGACTCGATCACCGTGGCCCCGGCCATGACCCTGACGGATCGCGAGTACCAGAAGCTGCGCGACATCTCCATCGCCGTGATCCGCGAGGTCGGGGTGGAGACCGGGGGCTGCAACATCCAATTCGCCATCGAGCCGGGCACCGGGCGCGTAGTGGTCATAGAGATGAACCCGCGCGTCTCGCGTTCCAGTGCGCTGGCCTCCAAGGCGACCGGCTTCGCCATCGCCAAGATCGCCACCAAGCTCTCGCTGGGCTACACCCTGGATGAGATCCCCAACGACATCACCCTGAAGACCCCCGCGGCTTTCGAGCCGGCCCTAGACTACGTCGTGGTGAAGGTCCCTCGTTTCGCCTTCGAGAAGTTCCCGGCCGCCGACGCCACGCTGACCACCACCATGAAGTCGGTCGGCGAGGCCATGAGCATCGGGCGCAACTTCACCGAGGCGCTGCAAAAGGCCCTGCGCTCCCTGGAGCAAAAGGGTTCCGAGCTCGAATTCAACGCACCGATGGACTTCGAGGTCGAAGAGCTGCTCGAGGCCTCGGTCAAGGGTTCCACTGCTAGGCTCTCCAACGTCCAGCGCGCCTTGCTGGGCGGAGCAAC
Organism: Paeniglutamicibacter antarcticus; assembly: GCF_039544305.1. Taxonomy (NCBI): domain Bacteria; kingdom Bacillati; phylum Actinomycetota; class Actinomycetes; order Micrococcales; family Micrococcaceae; genus Paeniglutamicibacter; species Paeniglutamicibacter antarcticus. Next base: position 60,557 of record NZ_BAABLK010000023.1, on the reverse strand, counting down.
CATCGAGCGGGTCTTCGAAAAGACCGCGATCGACCCCTGGTACCTTGACCAGCTCTGCCTGATCAACGAGACCGCTGCGATGATCCGCGCCAACCCGGATTTGAACGAAGAGGTGCTCAGGGAGGCCAAGCGCCACGGCTTCTCCGACGGGCAGATCGCCAAGCTGACCCACAAGTCCGAGGCCGTGGTCCGCGGGATCCGCCACGCACTGGGCATCCGCCCGGTGTTCAAGACCGTTGACACCTGCGCCGCCGAGTTCGAGGCCTTCACCCCGTACCACTACTCGACCTACGACCAGGAGACGGAGGTCGCGCTGCATGAAAAGCCGAGCGTGATCATCTTGGGCTCGGGCCCCAACCGCATCGGCCAGGGCATCGAATTCGACTACTCCTGCGTGCACGCCACCATGGCGCTGCGGGCCGCCGGCTACGAGACGGTGATGGTGAACTGCAACCCGGAGACCGTCTCCACCGACTACGACGTTTCCACACGCCTGTACTTCGAGCCGCTCACGCTCGAGGACGTGCTGGAGGTCATCCACGCCGAGGAAGTCACCGGGGGCGTGCTGGGCGTGTTCGTCCAGCTCGGCGGGCAGACCCCGCTGAAGCTCGCGCAGGAACTTGCCGATGCCGGGGTCCCGATCCTGGGCACCTCCCCGGAAGCCATCGATTTGGCCGAGCACCGCGGCGCCTTCCAGCAGGTCCTGGATGCCGGCGGGCTCATCGCCCCGAAGAACGGCACTGCGGTGTCCTTCGAGGACGCCAAGCGCATCGCCGACGAGATTGGCTACCCGGTGTTGGTCCGCCCCTCCTACGTTTTGGGTGGCCGCGGCATGGAGATCGTCTACGACGAGGCGAACCTCGCCCGTTACATCGAAAACGCCACCGAGATCACCATTGAGCACCCCGTGCTGGTTGACCGGTTCCTCGAGGACGCCATCGAGATCGACGTCGACGCCTTGTTCGACGGCACCGACCTCTACGTCGGCGGCATCATGGAACACATCGAGGAAGCCGGGATCCACTCCGGGGACTCGGCCTGCGTGCTTCCCCCGATCACCCTGGGCAAGGACGTGCGGGACCGCGTGGTCGAAGCGACCCGCGCCATCGCCTCAGGGGTGGGGGTGCGCGGACTGATCAACATCCAGTTTGCCCTGGCCTCCGACGTGCTTTACGTGATCGAGGCGAACCCGCGTGCCTCGCGCACCGTGCCCTTCACCTCCAAGGCCACGGGCGTGCAGCTGGCGAAGGCCGCTGCGCTGATCGGCGTCGGTGTCTCCATCGCTCACCTGCGCTCGGTGCACCACATCCTGCCAGAATCCGGCGACGGAGCGAATCTGCCCGACGGCGCTCCGGTATCGGTGAAGGAGGCAGTGCTTCCCTTCGCCCGCTTCCGCACCCCGGAGGGCAAGGTCGTGGACTCGCTGCTGGGCCCGGAAATGCGTTCCACCGGCGAGGTGATGGGCATCGACAAATACTTCGACACCGCCTTCGCGAAGTCCCAGGCCGCCGCCAACTCCCCGCTGCCCACTTCCGGAAAGGTCTTCGTCTCGGTGGCCAACCGCGACAAGCGCTCGATCGTGATCCCGGTCAAGCACCTGGCGGACATCGGCTTCGAGATCGTTTCCACCGGCGGCACCGCCGAGGTGCTGCGCCGAAACGGCATCCCCTCCACCGTGGTCCGCAAGGTCCACGAGGGCGAGGTTGACGGGGAACCGAACATCGCGCAGATGATCACCGAGGGAGAGATCTCGCTGATCCTGAACACCCCCTCGGGCGGCGAATCGCGCGGGGACGGCTACGAAATCCGTGCCGCCGCGGTCTCGGTGGGCACCCCGATCATCACCACGGTCGCCGAGTTCGGTGCCGCCATCCAGGCAATCGACGCGATGCGCCACTTCGAGTGGTCGGTCACTTCCTTGCAGGAGCACGCCAAGACCTTGAAGGCAGCAGGCATCGCCGAGGCCGACGCGGCACGTGCGGCTCAGGCCGCGAGCGGAAAAGCCAATGCCTAGCGCCGGCGCAAGCCCCAAGCGCCGACCCTTCGGGCAGCGCCTGGCCGCGGCCATGGCGCAGCACGGTCCGCTGTGCGTAGGCATCGATCCGCACCCCGGGCTGCTTCAGGCCTGGGGTCTCGAGGACAGCATCACGGGGTTGCGCCGCTTCTCCCTGGGTGTCGTTGAGGCCCTGGCCGGGCACGTCGCGGCACTCAAGCCGCAAGTCGCCCTGTATGAGCGCCACGGCTCCCGGGGACTGGCGGTCCTTGAGGAAACCCTGGCGCTGTGCGCCGCCGGGCACGTGCTTTCCATCGCCGACGCCAAGCGCGGGGACATCGGTTCCACGATGGCCGCCTATGCCGATGCTTGGCTGGCGGAGGGCAGTACGCTTGCCGCCGACGCGGTGACGCTGAGCCCCTACCTAGGCTTCGAATCGCTGCGCCCGGCACTGGACCTTGCCGCGGCCACCGGCCGCGGGGTCTTCGTGCTGGGGCTGACGTCCAACCCCGAGGGCAAATCCGTCCAGCATGTCGGCGGCGCCACCTCGGTGGCCAAGGGCATCATCGATGCCGTGGCCAACGAAAACCAGGACGAACGCCCGTTCGGTTCCACCGGCCTGGTCATCGGGGCGACCGTGGGCGATGCGCTGGCGGAGTTGGGCATCGACCTGGTGGCCTCCGCGGCGCCCATCCTGGCACCGGGCCTCGGCGCCCAGGGCGCGACGGGGGCGCACATGAAGGCATCCTTCGGAGCGTTCTGGCCGCAGGTCCTTGGCACCTCCAGCCGCGAGATCCTCAAGGCCGGGCCGGACGCGGGCGCACTGCGAGCCGCGGCCTCGGCAACCAGGGACTCGCTGCTCTAGGTCCGGGGCAGATGGGCCCGGATTCCGTCAACACGAAGGTACCCTTGGCGCGTGAGGAGACGGTCAAACCAAGGGCACCTTCGTTCACGCTGCGCCCTGACCCGGTCCGAACCATGCATCGGGTCAGGTGGGACTGGAAACCGGCACCCGTCACCAAGCTGGCATGATCTTGGTTACATCCCGGGGCCGGTGTTGCGCCCAAAGTCGGCAGTTTCACCTATATTCACGCATTCGTGGTAGCCACAGCACGATTAACCATTGCATCAAGTGCCATGATTGGTTATCTTCGGTTCAGGGCTACTTGCCCTGATGCTGGACCCTATAGATGGATTGGCGGCAAAAGGCATGGTACTGCGAGAACTCTCAGACGAGGACCGTATTCGCGCTCGGGCCAAGGCGTTGGCGGCTCGGACGCGCCGGGCTGAAATCAAGAACCAATTCGGCGCAGGAAAGCTGAGCATCACCGAGCTGTTGGAGCTGGTTCCCGACGACGAGGCCATCGGACGACTGCGGGTCATGGACCTGCTTGAGTCGGTTCCGGGCGTTGGCGAGATCCGGGCGCATACGCTTATCGATAGACTAGGCATCTCACCCAGCCGGCGACTACGCGGGTTGGGGCGCAAACAGCGCATCGCATTGGTGGAACACTTCCAGCAATCGCCGCCCAAAACGAAAGACTAACGACTCACACCATGACGGTAAGCCCCCACCCAGCGGTCACAGTCCTAGCCGGTCCCACGGCCGTAGGCAAGGGAACCATCTCCACCTACATTCGCGACAACTACCCCCAAGTGTGGCTTTCGGTTTCCGCCACGACGCGCAACCCGCGCCCCGGGGAAGCTGACGGTGTGCACTACTTCTTCGTGGGTCCGGAGAAGTTCGGGGAATTGGTCCAGGACGGGGAAATGCTCGAGTGGGCCATCGTGCACGGGCAGAACAGCTACGGAACCATCCGTTCGAAGGTCGAAGAGGCCGTCGCGGCGGGCAAGCGAGTGCTGCTTGAGATCGATTTGCAGGGTGCGCGACAGGTCAAGGAGAACCTTCCGGAGGCCAAATTTGTGTTCCTGGCGCCTCCGAGCTGGGATGAATTGGTGCGTCGACTTGTGGGCCGCGGCACGGAAGCGCCCGAGGAGCAGCAGCGGCGGCTGGAAACAGCTAAACTGGAACTAGCTGCGGAATCCGAATTCGACGTCACCATCGTCAACGACGATATTTCGCGTGCTTCCGACGAATTGGTGACCCTTATGGGATTGACACCGAACGATCGTTAAAACCCTTAGACTAGACCAGTTGTTACGCCGCCGCCGCCCGGTAGCTGCGAGAACCGCCGGTGCTCGCCTTTTACGTCTTGATCAACCAACTAGTTATTTGGAGGCTTCGTGAACACGAACCTTGAAGGCATCATCAGCCCGTCGATCGACTCCCTGATGACCACCACCGATTCGAAGTACGCCTTGGTGATCAACTCAGCCAAGCGCGCACGCCAGATTAACGCGTACTACGCCCAGCTGCACGAGGGCCTCTTCGAGTACGTCGGCCCGCTGGTCGACACCCGCTTGAACGAAAAGCCGCTCTCCATCGCACTGCGCGAAATTAACGAGGGCCTGCTCAACGTCACAAAGATTGAGGAAGTCGCCGAGTAGCCACTCGGCCTCAAACGACTACGACGCGTAGGCGCCGGCGCGCACCGATCCCCGTCCTTGTGGATGTGGAAGGGCCCGGCGCCGCGCACTAACGCATCGGTGGTAGCAGTGAAGCGCATTGTCCTAGGTGTATCCGCGGGGATCGCCGCCTACAAGGCAGCTTCGCTGCTACGGCTGTTTAAGGAGGCCGGGCACCACGTCGATGTCATCCCGACGCCCGCATCCCTGGACTTCGTCGGGGCCGCGACATGGGAAGCGTTGAGCGGGAACCCGGTGCACACCTCCGTGTTCGAGGCCGTGGACACCGTGAACCACGTGCGTTTGGGACAGGAGGCCGATCTGGTCATCGTGGCACCGGCCACCGCGGATGTGTTGGCCCGGGCCGCCGCGGGCATGGCCAACGACCTGCTCACCGGCACCCTTCTAGCCACCGGCGCCCAGGTGGTGATGGCCCCGGCCATGCACACCGAGATGTGGGAACACCCGGCAACCATCGCCAATGTCGCATTGCTGCGAAGCCGCGGCGTGAACGTGATCGAACCTGCAGTGGGACGGCTCACCGGCAAGGACTCCGGTGCCGGCCGCCTTCCGGATCCCGAGGAGATCTTCGCCGTCGTCGCCGGCTACCTGGGCGAAACGGCGCCCCCTGTATCCGCTGCCCTGGCCGGAAAGGTCATTGCGATTTCCGCCGGAGGAACCCGCGAGCCGCTGGATCCGGTGCGCTTTTTGGGCAACAGGTCCTCGGGCCGCCAGGGCATCGCGTTGGCCAAGGCAGCACTGGCCGCCGGTGCGAGCGTGCGTTTCATCGCCGCGCATATGGATTTGCCGGCACCGGCGGGTGTGGAACTGAGCACGGCCTCCACAGCCGAGCAGCTCCATGTTGCCGTCACCCGCGCTGCACGGGGTGCCGACGTGCTGATCATGAGCGCTGCCGTAGCTGACTTCAGGCCGGCCGAATACCTAGGCGCAAAGATCAAGAAGTCCGATGATCGCGCTGATCCGGTGATCACCTTGGTGCGCAATCCCGACATCTTGGCAACACTGATCGCCGAACGCGCCGCCGAGGGCCCGGCCGGTGGCTTGGCCCCGCTGGTCGTCGGCTTCGCTGCCGAGACCGGGGACGCGGAATCAAGCGTGCTGGAATACGGCGCGGCTAAGTTGGCACGCAAGGGCTGCGAGATGTTGGTCGTCAACGAGGTGGGGGAGAACCTGACCTTCGGAACCGATGAAAACACGGTCACCATACTCTTCGCCGACGGGACCGAAGCGGTGCACGCCGCAGGCTCGAAGGACCAGGTCGCCGCCTCGGTGATAGATGCCGTCGCCGTGGCGCTGGAAACCGACGCCGGTTAGATGACCGGGCCCGGGCCCTCATTAGCATGGAGGCCGAACTTGCCTCCATGCGTTACTTCATGGACGGTGAACCTGTTGCCGCAATTCGTCATGGATGCGTCATCTGACGGGAACCTCGATTCAGATGACGGGCCGGATCGGGGAATCTGTCCGCGAGCGGGGTTACCGGTAGAGTGGCGTGGTGACTTTAGAAACCCCGCAGCTACGCCTCTTCACCTCCGAATCGGTTACGGAGGGCCACCCCGACAAGATCTGTGACCAGATCTCCGACGCCATCCTCGATGCCATGTTGGCCAAGGATCCCAACTCCCGGGTCGCCGTGGAGACCTTGACCACCACTGGCCTGGTGCATGTGGCTGGCGAGGTGACGACCAACGGCTACGTCGAGATCCCGGAGATCGTGCGCCGCACGATCCTTGACATCGGCTACGATTCCTCGGCCAACGGCTTCGACGGAGCGCGTTGCGGGGTCTCGGTGTCGATCGGGCAGCAGTCCCAGGAAATCTCCAAGGGCGTCTTTGAATCACTCGAGGTCCGCGAAGGCACCGCCATAGACCCGCGCGATGCCCAAGGCGCCGGGGACCAGGGTCTGATGTTCGGTTACGCCTCCGATGAGACGCCGACACTGATGCCGACGCCGATCCACCTGGCACACCGCCTCTCCGAGCGGCTCACCCAGGTGCGCAAGGACGGCACACTGTCGTTGCTGCGTCCCGACGGGAAAACCCAAGTCACCATCGGCTACGACGGGGACACCCCGGTCTCGGTGGAAACCGTCGTGGTTTCCTCCCAGCACGCCTGTGAATACTCCCTCGAGGACCTCAAGGACGGACTGCTGGCCGAGGTCGTTAACCCGGTGCTTGAAGGCACCGGCCTGGACACCTCCGAGACCCGCATCATCCTGAACCCCTCGGGACCGTTCATCATCGGAGGACCGGTGGGCGATGCCGGGCTGACCGGTCGAAAGATCATCGTTGACACCTACGGCGGCTTCGCCCGCCACGGGGGCGGCGCCTTCTCCGGCAAGGATCCCTCAAAGGTCGACCGTTCGGCTGCCTATGCCATGCGCTGGGTCGCAAAGAACGTGGTGGCTGCCGGACTGGCCCGCCGCGTCGAAGTCCAGATCGCCTACGCCATCGGCGTTGCACGCCCTGTTGGCCTGTACGTGGAGACCTTCGGCACCGAGAGAGTTGACCCGGTGAAGATCACTGCGGCCATCAACGAGGTTTTCGACCTGCGCCCGCTGGGCATCATCGAGGACCTTGACCTGTTGCGCCCGATCTACCAGAAGACCGCCGCACACGGCCACTTCGGCCGCGAGGATCCAGACTTCACCTGGGAGAAGCTGGATCGGGTGGATGCGCTGAAGGCGTACTTCGGCGCCTAGCCGCGCACCTGTATCTCTGCTGTCCGCCGAGGCGGCCCAAACACCATCGGGGTCTTCCGCCCATAGGGCGCCACAGCACCCGATGGGCTCGTAATGCCGCGTCCGGAGGGGCGTGCACTTGTCGGAGGCCCGTGGTTGGCTTGGTTCCAAGGACAGTGTGTTTGCTGGATCCGTTCAAGGGGAGGTGGAGTGCATGGGGGAGTCGCTTCAGCCATCGTTGCTGGCGGGTTTTGACTTGTCCGCGCCCCTGCCGGGCATCGCGAACATGGCACGGGAGTTGCCGGTGGCCCGGGTGGTGATCGATTCGGCCGTCCCGCACCTGGACCGCCCCTTCGACTACTTGGTGCCTGCCGATCTTGACGCGGCGGCACAACCAGGGGTTCGGGTGAAGGTGCGCTTCGGAGGACAGGAACTTGGCGGATTCCTCACCGAACGCCTCGGGCACTCGGACCCGGGGATCAAGCTGCAACCACTGCGCGCGGTGGTTTCCCCCGAGGTGGTGCTCAGCGCGCCCGTGCTGGCCACTGCCCGGGCCGTTGCCGAACGCTACGCCGGAGGCGTGTGGGATGTGCTGCGCGCAGCCGTTCCCGCGCGCATGGCCCGGATGGAAACCGAGAAGCCCTCCGAATCCGGGCCTGCAGCGGCCGACAATCCTCCCGGGGAACCGGGGGACCACCTCCTGGCCGAATACCACGGCGGCACCGAATACGCCCGCGCGCTGAGGGCCGGCAAATCCCCGCGTGCCGTGCTCTCCGCGGTTCCCAACCGTCCCGGGGACTGGCCAGCATTGCTGCTCGAGGCCGCCGAACTGGTGCTTGCCTCCGGGCGGGGGGTGCTGATCGTGGTTCCCGATGCCCGGGATCTTGCACGGCTTTGCCTAACCCTGGATGACCACCTGGGCTCGAAGGGGTATGCCCGGCTGAGTGCCGAGGACGGCGCCACCCCGCGCTACCGCAACTTCCTGCGCGTCGCCCGCGGACAGGCACGGCTGGTCGTGGGCACCCGCAATGCCGCCTTCGCCCCGGTCAAGGACCTTGGGCTGGCGATCATCTGGGACGACGCGGATTCCTCGCACGCTGAACCGCGTGCCCCCTACCACCACGCCCGCGAGGTGCTGCTGCTGCGCTGCGGCATCGAGGACGCCGGGTTGCTGCTCGCCGCCCCGGGACGCAGCGCCGAGGCCCAAAGGCTGATCCGCAGCGGCTGGGCCCAGGAACTGGAGGCCGAACGCAGGTTGCTGCGGGCCCACGCGCCACGGGTGATTGCGGCCTCGGATGAGTTCGAGGCCGAGCGCGATCCGCTGCTGCACGCCGCCAGGCTTCCCGCTGCCGCCTGGCGCGAGGCCAAGGCCGCACTGGCGCACGGCCCGGTGCTGGTGCAGGTGGCCCGCACCGGGTTTATGCCCGCGCTGCGCTGCGAACGTTGCCGCACCCCGGCCCGTTGCACCGCATGCAACGGGCCCTTGGCCCTGGGCGACGCCCGCGGAGCCCCTGCATGCAGCTGGTGCGGTCTGGTGGCCCACGACTGGAGCTGCGTGGAGTGCGGGTTCATGCGCTTGCGTGCAGCATCGATCGGTGCCGACCGCACGGCCGAGGAACTCGGACGAGCCTTCCCGAACATCAACGTTGTTGCCGCCACCGGGGCCAAGCCGCTGCATTCGGTCCCCGACACCCCGGCACTGGTGGTTGCTACCCCCGGCGCGGAACCGGTGGCCGCCAACGGCTACGCCGCGGTACTGCTGTTGGACGGGGATCGGATGATGGCCCGCGAAGGCCTGCGCACCGGGGAGGAAGTGCTCAACCGGTGGATGGGGGCTGCCTGCCTGGCCCGGGGCCGCGACGGAACCAAGGACCGTCCTGGCGGTGGCACCGTGGTGGTGGCCGGGGACCCCAGTGAATCGATGCGCGCGCTGGTGCGATTCGACGCGGCCGCCTACGCGCAGAGCGAACTCGACGAGCGACGCGCACTGGGATTGCCTCCGGCGGTGCGCACCGCGATGGTCAAGGGTCCGGCGGCCACCACCGATAAGTTCATCTCCGCCCTGGAGATCGACCAGGAGGTGCGTCGGCACGGACCGGTGCTGCTCGATGAGGGCGAGCACCGCTGGCTGCTGTTCTTCTCCTACGCCCAGGGTCCTGCGGTGACCGCGGCGCTGCGTGCGCTTCGGGCAAGGTTCAGTGCGGCCAAGGAACCGATCGTCTCGATCCGCATCGACCCGGACGGAATCCTCTAAGACCTCCGCTCACCGATCCTTTGGCCCGGTGGGCCCTACTGGTTCGCCCTGCCGCGGCCGGGGTAGAGGGTGCGCGGCATGCCGCGCGCAACCCACGGGGGTTCGCAGGCCAGGAACTCCTCAATGAGCGCCGCTGCCTCGATCGCCTTTTCGTAGTGGATCAGGTGTCCGACATCGGCGATGATCCGCATCCTGGCGCGCGGGAAGGTGCGCGCCAGTGAATGCTGGGAGGGAATCGAACCCAGGACGTCGTCCGCTCCGATGACCAGCAGCGTCGGTTCGTTGATGCGGGCCGCATACTTGCGCACGGTCTCGGCGACCGATGCCGCATATGCCTCACGCAGCGTGGCGCGGGACGCGAAACCGGAGAAGTAGCGCCGATGCTGGTCAAAGACGTAGGCGCGCATCCCGCGATCCTTGGAAGTGAGCATGGCCAGTGAGGTCGCATCGGTAATAAGCCGCGAACGCAGCAGCGCCTCGCCCACCGGGCCAGGCAACTTCTCCCCGGCCGCGTAGTAGAGACCGGCCGCTCGGGACATCAGCGCTTGGGATCCTTGGAGTGCCGGTTCGCAAATCGGGTTGATGAGTACCAGCTGCGCGAATGACCCGGGGTTCCGGGAGAGGTAGGCGGCAGCAACGATGGATCCGAAGGAATGGCCCAGCAAGATGGTATCGGTCCCCAGCCCCAGTTGCTCGCGCAATGCACCGATGACGTCCCCGTAGCCGGCGACGTCATGCCAAGGTCCGTGCGGTGCGGGCCCTTCAGCGCCTGCGCCGCGGGCAGGAACGGACAAAAACGGTGTGGAGACCCCAAATCCGGGCAAATCCGGGACGACCACCGTATAGCTGGGCATTGCCTCGATGATCCGGTTCAGTCCGTGATGGTCGCCGCGGAAACCGTGGATGGCCAGGATCACACCGCGGCAGGTTCCCCGCGCCCGATAGGTCCAGGTGCGGGTCAGCGATCCATGGATGCGGTGGGTGCTCTTCAACGCGGTGCGCGGATCTGGATGCCGTACCGGCGAGGTGGCAGAAGGGGTGTCATCGGACATGTTTCCAGCCTAGTGGTTCTTCAGTGCGGAATTTAGCAGCTGCAGCGCACTTCCCTCATCGAGCACCAGGTCGGTGACCAGGCCCCCCTCAAGGGCCCCGCGCAGTGCCGGAAGCTTCCCGCTGCCGCTGACCACGCAGAGCCGGCGCGGTACCTTGCGCAATGCGGCGAGGGTGGGCCCGGTGGCACGGGAATTGATTTCGATTCCTTCATCGCTGCCGGTTCCGTCAAAGAACACTGTCGCGACATCGCCCACCACACCCTGGGCGTGCAAGGCGGCTGATTCCTCGGCGTTGAGGTAGCCGCCGCGATAGACCTGGCTGGGAACCGTTCCCTGGGTGGCTCCGAGACCGAAGACCGCAAGGCCCATCCCTTCCTGGATGCGCAGCACCCGGTTCACCGAGCCTTCGCGCCACATCGCATCACGGGTGGATGCCCGGTCGAAGAACGCTGGAACGGGGAACTGCTCGATCCTCGCGGTGAATGCGGCGCCAAAGCTCTCGAGGATCTCCGAGGCGTAGGTCAGTCCCGTCGTTTGCGGGTTCGCGGCTCCGTTGAGCTGGACGATGACGGTGTCATGGGTCGGTTTGCGGGTCAGGGCAAGGGAGATCGCCTGCATCGTAGAGCCCCAGGCCACCCCAACGGTCATGTCCGAGGAGACCAGCGTGTTAAGCACATGCGCCGCATGGGAGGCGACACGTTCGAGGATCGCGGTCTCGGAGAGCGAACCATCGGTGGGCACGATGAAGACGTTGATGCCATGGGCCTGTTCGAGCTCGCGCACCAGCATGGGGGTTCTGTCCGCTGAGGCGTTGATTTCGATATTGACCAGTCCGGTGCGACGGGCATGCGCCAGAAGGCGGGAGACGGTCGAGCGCGAGATGCCAAGTTCACGTGAGATCGAGGCCATCGTGAGGTGTTGCAGGTAGTAGAGCTGGGCAGCGCGCAGTGCATCGCGTTCGCGGGGCCGGCCGTGGCCGGGGGCGCCGGGTTGAACGGATGATGCAGGGCCGCAAGGTAGAGGAACGGTATTCAGGGGCATATGGGTACCGGAAAGACCCTTTCGTGCACATATGTGCAAATGGATTGACTCTTCTGTGCCGTACTGCCCAGACTAGCTGGTACATGGACATGCTTTCGAACCGGTGCTGGTTGTTCACCGCCCGGTCGTTTCTCCTCCCTAGGCAGCCGCCCCGGAACGCGGGTAACCTCGGTTGGACCATGTGAACACCGTTTTATTCAACGAAGCACCGATTTTCAAGGATGGTCCCACCGTGGCAGCCGCAGCCTCCCGCCGTTCACAACTAGCCAAGCTGGTTGATCGCCCCGGCGCCAAGGTGCTGGTCATCGGAGGTGGCATCAACGGCGTGGCAACCTTCCGCTACCTGGCAATGCAGGGCGTCGACGTTGCTCTGGTGGAGCGCGGGGACTACTGCCAGGGTGCCTCGGGTGCCTCCTCGCACATGATCCACGGCGGCATCCGCTACCTGGAAAACGGCGAGTTCCGCCTCGTCCACGAATCCGTGCAGGAACGCAACTCGCTGCTGGAGATCGCACCGCACTACGTCAAGCCGCTGCGCACCACGATCCCGATCTTCTCCACTTTTTCCGGGATCCTCTCGGCGCCGATCCGTTTCCTGACACACCGCAGCACCAAGCCCACCGAGCGTGGCGCGGTGCTGATCAAGGCAGGGCTGGTGCTCTATGACTTCTTCGCCGGGGCAGGGACCCGCAACACCCCGTGGCACAGGTTCCACGGCGCCAAGGCCTCGCTGGCCGAGCTGCCGCTGCTTCGCACCGACGTGAAGTACACCGCCACCTACTTTGATGCCTCGGTGCACAACCCCGAGCGGCTCACCCTGGACGTGCTGCGCGACGGGCTGGAAGCAAACCCACATGCCCGGGCCAGCAACTACGTCTCCCTGGCCGGGTTCGGCGAACAAGGGGCGAGGTTGCGTGATGAGCTGACCGGGACCGAATTCGACTTCGACGCCGAGGTGATCGTCAACGCCACCGGTGCCTGGGTGGATCTGACCAATGAGTCGATCGGCGAGCCCAGCCGCTTCATGGGCGGCACCAAGGGCAGCCACATCGTGCTGGATCACCGGGGCCTGCTGGAGGCCTGCGCCGGGCGGGAGATCTTTTTCGAGCACTCCGACGGGCGCATCGTGCTGATCTACCCCATGGGGGAGCGGGTGCTGGTGGGAACCACTGACATCGATGCGGACCTTTCCGTCCCTGCACGCTGCACCGATGAAGAGGTCGAGTACTTCTTCGAATTGATCCAACACGTCTTCCCTTCCATCGAGGTCGGTCCGGGCAACATCGTCTACAAGTTCTCCGGCGTGCGCCCGCTGCCGCGCCACGACGATACGGCCCCGGGCTTCGTCTCCCGCGACTACCGCATCGAGATCACCGAGCTGCCGCGCGACACCACGATGCTCTCGCTCATCGGCGGCAAGTGGACAACCTTCCGCGCCCTGGGCGAGACCCTTGGCCGCAAGGTGCTCACCGAGCTCGGGGTGGCACCGGGGCCAACCACCAAGGACCTAGCAATCGGCGGGGGCAAGAACTACCCCAAGACCCCGGCCGACCTGGCGGCATGGTTTGCCGTTCGCTCCCCGCTGGCTCCACGCCGGCGCCTCGAGGTGCTGCTGGAACGCTACGGTACCCGTGCCGACGAGGTCCTGGACTTCATCGGCCCCAACGACCCGACGCTGAGCGCCTTCGACGAGCTCTCGCTGGCCGAACTTGCCTACCTGGGAACCCACGAGCACATCGGATCCCTGAACGACGTGTTCATCCGGCGCACCTCGCTGGCCTTCCGCGGACTGGTCACCGAGGAGTTGCTGCGTCAGGTCGCAGAGGCACTGGCCCCGGTGCTTGGATGGAGCCCGGATCAAACCGAGGCGCAGATCGATGAATGCCGCCGCGTGCTCACTGAAGACCACGGGGCGAACCTTGCCCTCTCGCATGCCTAGGGACAACGCCGCGCACAGGACCCCTTAACCACCCCTCCGGCTTGGTGAAATCACGCCACCGAGCCAGGAGTGCCCGTGACCGTGGCCGAAACCAGCTTCACCACGCAAGGAACAACGATGTCAGCCACACTCTTCGCCGCTGATTTTTCCACGCCAACACGTTGTTGCTGCTGCTCGGGGTGGGCGTAGTCGCCAACGTGCTGCTGCCCAGGACCAAAGGCCAACACGGACCGGCGATGATGATCAACATCGGATGGAGCCTTGCGGTCCTTGCAGGGTCCTGGGTATCGGTGGTTTCCAAGACCCACCCGAACCCGGCCGTCACCTGGTCCTGCGGGCCGACGGCGATGTTGCCAAGTTCGTCCCCCGGGGCCCAGTAGGCACTGGCGATGGCCGCAGTCCACTTTTCCGTACAGCTGTTTGGCGCGGTACTCGCTGCTGTGCCCTGTCTCCTGGTCTGCAGGCAGCACTTCGATGCCGAGGAAGACGCCACACCGCCAATCTAGCTGTCTTCGCCACGTCCCTGGCACTGCGCTACCGCGGCTGGAACCTGCTCACCGAGGCGATTGTCACTTCAGTCCCGGTGGTGGTCATCGACGCGTTCGCAACCACCCCGCACGGTTTGGGCCCGCTGGCCGGCGGTGTCGTTGGTGGCCTTGGCGCAGGGGTCTTGTTCTAATGGGTCAGGTGGACAGTCCCTGCTGCAACCCGCGAAAGCGCGCCCCGTTTACCGCCACCGCAACACAACGTTGAAAGGTCGAATCCCATGAGCACCGGCTACATCATCGCCATAGACCAGGGCACCACCAGCTCCCGCGCCATCGTCTTTGACCATGCGGGCACCATCGTTTCCACCGGGCAGATGGAGCACGCACAGATCTTCCCGCAGGCAGGTTGGGTCGAGCACGACGCCAGCGAAATCTGGAACAACGTCCGGGAGGTCATCGCGATCGCGCTGGCCGGGGGAAACTTCACCCGGCATGACATTGCCGCGGTGGGCATCACCAACCAGCGTGAAACCACCGTGGTGTGGGACAAAAACACCGGGAAACCGGTATGCAACGCGATCGTCTGGCAGGACACCCGCACCCAGGAGATCGTGAAGGAACTTGCGGGCGATCATGGGCTTGACCGCTACAAGCAACGCGTCGGCCTGCCGTTGGCGCCCTACTTCTCTGGCACCAAGATCAAATGGATCCTGGACAACGTGAAGGGGGCGCGCGAGCGTGCCGAGGCCGGGGAGCTATTCTTTGGCAACATGGATTCCTGGGTCACCTGGAACCTGACCGGCGGGCCGGCGGGCGGGGTGCACGTCACCGACGTCACCAATGCATCGCGCACCATGTTCATGGACCTGGAAACGCTGGACTGGGACGAGTCGATCCTCGCGGACTTTGGGGTGCCGGTCTCGATGATGCCCGCGATCAAGTCGTCCTCGGAGACCTATGGCCATGTGCATTCCTCACAGCTCTTGCGCGAGGTGCCGGTGGCCGGGATCCTGGGGGACCAGCAGGCGGCGACCTTTGGCCAAGCGGCGTTCGGCGCCGGGGATGCAAAGAACACCTACGGCACCGGCTGCTTCCTGATCTTCAACACCGGAAACGAGATCGTCCGCTCCAGCAACGGGCTCCTGAGCACCGTCGGCTACAAGCTGGGGGACGCTAGGCCGGTCTACGCACTGGAGGGCTCGATAGCTGTGGCCGGATCGCTCATCCAATGGCTGCGCGACAACATCGGCATGATCTCCAGTGCCGCGGAGGTCGAAACCTTGGCCGCGGGTGTCAAGGACAACGGCGGGGTCTACATCGTCCCGGCGTTCTCCGGGCTGTTCGCCCCGTACTGGCGCTCCGACGCCCGCGGGGCCATCGTGGGGCTGACCCGTTTCGCGAACAAGTCCCACATCGCCCGTGCGGCGTTGGAAGCCACGGCTTTCCAGACCCGTGAGGTGCTCGATGCGGTGAACGCGGACGCGGATGTTCCGCTGACCGAGCTGAAGGTAGACGGCGGGATGGTCGCCAACGACGCCCTCATGCAGTTCCAGGCGGACCTGCTCGGGGTGCCGGTAATCCGTCCTGAGGTCACCGAAACCACCGCATTGGGCGCCGCTTACGCCGCCGGTCTCGCCGTCGGCTTCTGGAAGGACCTGGGCGAGCTCGAATCAAATTGGAGCGAGGACAAGCGATGGGAGCCGGCCATGGAGCAGGCGGAGCGCGATCGCCAGATGCGTTTGTGGAAGAAGGCCGTCACGCGCACCTTTGACTGGGTCGACGAGGACGTCCTGTAGGGCAACGCCGGCCCCAATGCCGGCAGCTGGATCCGGCTGCGATAACGATGTCCAGCTGTGCGTTGTCGCTTCCCCCAAGGCCACCGCCCTTGCCTAGGCCGGATGAAAGCCGGAGCCCGTGCGTGGAGCAGGCCGGATCGATGCTTCCTTCCCGCGCCGGGATGGAAGTCCGGCGGAAGAGGGGAACAGAAACCTGGCGATGGCTCTACGGATCCTTGTCGGTGCGAGGCTGGGAATGGCGGTGTTCATGCCGCCGGGCTATCTCTGCATGCATGCGGAGGTTCCCAGGCCGGGCCCGTAGCCGGAGTGGACCGGGGTTGCCCAAGCAGTGGTGTCACCACGAAGCTTTTGCGTGCTCGGCGCCGTGATGCACCTGCGCTCCAGGTCCAATCCAACCCGGGGCGGACCGGAACCGTTGCCGCCATGGCGGTGTTGGCCGTATCCGTTGTCCTTTTCCGCACGCAGGGCAGGCTAGGGGCAATCCGGCCCGATCCCACGCATGCGACCCCGCCGTTGCTTATGGTACAGATGTTGTGGCAGGCTACCTCCTCCACTGCCAGCTATGTGTTGATCGGTGTCCTGGGTGCCGTTTCGCTGTTGCACAAGCGCGCCGTGCCCGGACCAGCGAAGGAATCGGTGGTTTCGACGGAGCACGGCCGCCGATCCGATGGCGGGCGGGTTCGTGCGGTAGAATTCAAAACATGAACGTTGCGCTCTTGCTAACCTAGCCGTACGGGGTTTTCCCCGAACGGCCGCCCCTTGCCTGCAAGGGGCTTTTGTGTGTCTTAGGCATCTTGTGCCCCAGAGGCTCCACATTGCCCAGTCAGCCAGAGACGTTCCCCATAGGCGCACAACACGAAGAAGGCGAAACACGATAGTGAGCACCCAGCCCACCGGCACCGAAACCGCGGACAACGATTCCACCGCAGCGGCCTACAGCTTCCAGGAGATGGAAGCGAAGTGGGCTCCGGTCTGGGACGAACTAGGCGTCTTCACGCCCAAGGACGATTCCAGTGCCGAGCGGCGCTACGTGCTTGACATGTTTCCCTACCCCTCCGGGGATCTGCACATGGGTCACGCCGAGGCCTTCGCCATGGGAGATGTGGTGGCGCGATACTGGCGCCAGCAGGGTTACGACGTCATGCACCCGATCGGATGGGACTCTTTCGGCCTGCCGGCGGAAAACGCGGCGATCAAGCGCAACGCCCACCCTTCCGAGTGGACCTACGCGAACATCGACACCCAGGCGGCAAGCTTCAAGCGCTACGCCATTTCCGCCGACTGGTCCCGCCGGATCCACACCTCGGACCCGGAATACTACCGCTGGACGCAGTGGCTGTTCACCCGCTTCTACGACAAGGGCCTGGCCTACCGCAAGGACCATCCGGTGAACTGGTGCCCGACCGACCAGACTGTGCTGGCCAACGAACAGGTCGTCAACGGGGCCTGCGAACGCTGCGGCACTCAGGTGACCAAGAAGTCGCTGAACCAGTGGTACTTCAAGATCACCGACTATGCGGACCGCCTGCTTGATGACATGGATGCGCTGCACGGGCACTGGCCCGAGCGCGTACTGGCCATGCAGAAAAACTGGATCGGACGCTCCGAGGGCGCACACGTGGACTTCGTCATCGAAGCCACCGACACCCATGAAGCGCACAAGACAACGGTCTTCACCACCCGTCCGGACACCCTGCACGGGGCGACTTTCTTCGTGGTGGCGGCCGACTCCGCGCTGGCCGGGGAGCTGGTCACCGATGAGCACCGCCAGGCACTTGCCGACTACCAAGACAAGGTCAAGAACCTCTCGGAGATCGAACGCCAGGCCACCGAACGCGAGAAGACAGGCGTGTTCACCGGCCGTTACGCGATCAACCCGCTCAACGGGGAGAAGCTTCAGGTGTGGGCCGCGGACTACGTGCTGGCAGAATACGGCACCGGCGCGATCATGGCCGTTCCCGCCCACGACCAGCGCGACCTCGACTTCGCCCGTGCCTTCGATTTGCCCGTGCGCGTCGTAGTGGACACCGGCGCCGAGGACCCCGCGACAAGCGGGGTGGCAACCGCCGGGGAAGGCACGCTGGTGAATTCCGGCGAGCTCGACGGGCTGCCCAAGGATGCGGGCATCGCCCGCGCCATCGAAATCGTCGAGGCTGCCGGCACAGGGGAGAAGTTCGTGAACTTCCGCCTGCGCGACTGGCTGCTGTCCCGCCAGCGTTTCTGGGGCACCCCGATCCCGATCATCCATTGCGTTCACTGCGGCGAGGTCCCGGTGCCCGACGACCAGCTTCCGGTGCGCCTGCCCGATGACCTGCGCGGCGAGGACCTGGCCCCCAAGGGCACCTCCCCGCTGGCTGCGGCCAGCGACTGGGTCAACGTGCCCTGCCCGCGCTGCGGGGCGGATGCCAAGCGCGACACCGACACCATGGACACCTTCGTGGACTCCTCCTGGTACTTCCTGCGCTTCGTTTCCCCGAACTACACCCACGGGCCCTTCGATCCGCAGGCAGTGCGCGACTGGATGCCCGTGGGACAGTACGTGGGCGGAGTCGAGCACGCGATCTTGCACCTGCTGTACTCGCGCTTCTTCACCAAGGTCATCTTTGACTTGGGACTGATCGACGTGACCGAGCCGTTCTCCGCGCTGCTGAACCAGGGCCAGGTCCTCAACGGCGGCAAAGCCATGAGCAAGTCGCTGGGCAACGGTGTTGACCTGGGCGAACAGCTGGACAAATACGGCGTCGACGCCGTGCGCCTGACCATGATCTTTGCTTCCCCGCCGGAGGACGACGTGGACTGGGCCGATGTCTCCCCAGGCGGGTCGGCCAAATTCCTGGCCCGCGCTTGGCGCGTCGGACAGGAGGTCACCAGCTCACCGGGCGCCGATCCGGCCAACGGGGACAAAGCCCTGCGCAGCCTCACGCACAAGGCGGTCCACGAATCGGCGTCCTTGCTGGACACCGGCAAGTTCAACGTCGTCATCGCCAAGGCCATGGAGCTTGTCAACGCGACCCGCAAGGCCATCGATTCGGGGCCCGGTGCCGCGGATCCAGCGGTGCGCGAGGCGGCGGAGGCCGTGTCGATCATCCTCTCGCTCTTCGCTCCCTACACTGCCGAGGACATGTGGGCGGCACTGGGCCACGAGCCCTCGGTGGCCAATGCCGGATGGCCTGTGGTCGAGAAGGCGTTGCTCATCGAGGACACCGTCACCGCCGTCGTACAGATCAAGGGCAAGGTCCGTGCCCGCCTTGAGGTCCCTGCCGATATCGGTGCCCAGGAGCTCGAGGCACTGGCACTGGCCGACGAGTCCGTGATCCGCTACCTCGACGGCGCGGCGGTCTCCAAGGTGATCGTGCGGGCACCGAAACTCGTCAACCTCGTACCCGCCTCCTAGTTGCCCGCCAAGGTAGCCTAGCGATATGGATGACTCCCAGCCAGCCCGGACACCGCCGGGGCATGCAAGCCCCGGAGGCTTCATCGGCTGGCTGCGCGGGCGCCTGCCGCGTACCGGTGCGGAGCCCGCTGCAGGCGGTTCACACCATAAAAATGTTCCCGTCGGCGTGGTGACGGATTCGGCCGCCGCGCTGCCTGGGCCATGGGCCGAAAGCCACGGGAGGTACCTGCGCGTGGTGCCGATGCCGGTGATGGTCGATGACCAGATCTTCTCCGAGGGCACCGACGATGTACAAACCGAACTTGCCCTGGGCTTTGCTACCGGAAAGGCGGTGCGCACCTCGCGCCCGGCCCCCGGGCAATTGCTGCGTGCCTACCAGGAACTCGCGGAGGCGGGCGTGAAGGAGATCATCTCTATCCACCTCTCCGGCTCGCTCTCCGGGACGGTGGATGCCGCACGGCTGGCCGCCGAATCCGCCCCGGTTCCCGTCACGGTCATCGATTCGCTCACCGTGGCATTGGCTGAGGGCTTTGCGGTGATGGACGTGGTGGAGCTGGCCGGCGCCGGCGCCCCCATGGCGCAGCTCCGGGAGGTCGCTGCCAAGGCGGCGCAGAACCATGTGTACTTCGCCGTGCCCTCCCTTGAGCAGTTGCGCCGCGGTGGACGCATCGGGGCATTGGCCTCGATGCTCGGCACGCTGCTGAACGTCAAGCCGATCCTTTCGATGTGCGACGGGCACATCATCGCCCACGAAAAGGTGCGCACCCACTCGCGCACGCTGGCACGCCTGGTGGCCATTGCCCGCCAGGAGGCAGCCGAACGCGGTCCGGAGGTGCGCTTGGCGGTGCACTACTTCGGCAACCAGGAAGCAGCCGAGGAAATCGTGCAGGAACTGGCCGGAGCTTCCGCCTTCGAGGTTCTGGCCGTCCCTGTTCCTGCGGTGCTCGGGGCCCACACCGGTGTGGGGGTCCTGGCCGTGGCGATTGCCGGCGGTATCGAGCCGGTTGCCCCGGGTCCCCTTCGTCCGGAGCCCAAGCCCAAGCCGGAACCGAAACCCAGGCCGGCGCCCAGGCCCAAGGCTGGACCCAATCCCGCCTCAGGGTCCAAGGGCGTGCCAAAACCCGGCAACGTGGAGCCGCACCGTGAACCACTGCGTCGTATACCCGTCCCTCCGACCTCCACCGGTGGAGCTTCCGAAGCAGTCCCCGCGCCCTCACCTGCCGATCCCGCGGAAGGCGATACCCGCTAACCACCGTTAGGAGGGAGGTGCCCCCGCGGATCGTGTTTCTCCACAGTTCGTCGGTTTCCGGCATCGGCAACCATCTGGTTCCGCTGGAATGAATGGCATGGGCTCACACGAATGGGCCGACAGCACGCCTAAGGCCGCCCTGGGTCCGACTCCCGGGCGCCTGCGCGTGCTTGTTGGCAGGTCGGCGGCGATAGTGCTGATTCTCGGCGCCCTGACGTGGGTCACCGTGTCACTGCTGTTCAACCCGGCGCCACGTAGCCCTGAAAGCATCGAGAGATTCCCCCTGGAAGTTTCTGATTCCGCCGCCACGCAGCAAGCCACTGAGAACCCTGCAGCTAGCGAATCCGGTGCGGCACCTGTTCTAAACCCCGCCGTAAAGCCAGGAGAGGCACCTGGTAAAAGTGCTCCTGTGGATTTGCCCGGCGGAACCCCGCAAAGCCGAGGGGCCACGGCGGTGATCCATATGATCGGAGCGGTGAAGAAACCCGGGGTGTATTCCCTGCCCTTGGGCTCACGAGTGCTGGACGCGGTGAACCTGGCCGGCGGACTGGCCAAGGACGCATCAGCCGAAGCGATCAACTTGGCGGCTGAAATCCGTGACGGGGAGCAGATCCGCATTCCCCACCGCGGCGAAACCAACAAAGGCACGCCCTCCGAAGCAACCCCGGATACCGCCGTAGATGCCAGCAACGGCCCGGGGGCCCCGGGCGGAGCCCTAAACGTCAATACCGCCACCCAAGACCAGTTGGAGCAGCTGCCGGGTATCGGTCCGACCCTGGCGGGACGGATCATCGAGTTTCGGGCGGCAAACGGACCAATCACCAACCTTAGCGAGCTCGACGCAGTTAGCGGGATCGGGCCAGCATTGCTGGGGAACCTGCGCGAACGGGTGGTCTTCGAATGAGAAGCCAGCACTCCACCGGGCTGCGGGGATGGGCGGCGCTCCAGCGGGAGCGGCTGGCCGACGGACCCTTGGCGCGGGCAGCAAAGAACGATCCCGAGGCCGCCCCGGGACCGATCGATTTCCGCGGATGCTGGGCGCTGGCCGGGGCTTGGGCAGCAGCAAGTGCCGGGGTTCAGCTCGGGCACTCGCACCAGGTGTCCTGGGCCATCGGCCTGTGGCTGGTCGCGGTCACCGGAATGCTGGCTTTGCTGCGCCCGCGGCACGGACGCTATGGGCAGTCCTCCACCCCCAGCTTCGCGGCACCGGCACTCGCTTGTGCGGCAGCTGCCCTGGTCCTGACCCAACTGGTGCTCTCCGGGGCCGGAACCAACCCGGAGGCACTTGAGCGGGCCGCTGCGGATGGATCACTCGTGCGTGTCCAGCTCTCCTTCCACGCCACGCTCCGGGCCGGAACCACGAGCAATACGTTCGATCCTGAGACGGGGCAGACGAAGCGATTCACGGTGGAGGCACGGGTCCTCTCCACGGCGCACAGAGGGATCTGGCACATTTCCGGCGTGCCGGTGCGGTTGAGTTATCCCGAGTCACGTGCCCCGGAAATCCGGCTCTCGGAATCCAGCACCGTGGAGGTCCTGGCTAAGGTATCGCCATCCGAGCCGGGGGACAGGCAGCGGTTCTGGCTCAACGCCGCAGCGAATCTGGTTCCCGTGGGAAGCCAGCCGAAGACCTCGGTGTTCCAGGATATGCGCGAGGGATTCGTTGGCGCATGTGCAACGCTTCCCCAGCCGGCGCGGGCACTGCTTCCCGGAATGGTGTTTGGGGATCGCAGCGGTGCCAGTGATGAGCTGAATGAGGCGATGAAGGTCGCAGGGCTCTCCCACCTCAGCGCGGTGAGCGGCGCGAACTGCGCCATGGTGCTCGGTTTCGCTGTTGCCCTGTGCCGGATGCTGGGATTCGGGAGGCTGCCGACGTTGCTGTTGGGTCTTGGTGTGCTTGCCGGATTCGTGCTTCTGGTCGGGTACGAACCCAGTGTCCTGCGGGCTGCGATGATGGGATCCATTGCGGCGGTGGGCCTGCACTCCTCCCGCGGCAAAAACGCTTTGGCTGCGTTGATGCTTGCCGTGGTCCTGCTGTTGGCAGTTGACCCATGGTTGGCAGGGGAGCCCGCTTTTCAGCTTTCGGTAGTGGCCACAGCGGGGATCGTGTTGATCGGGCGGAGAATGGCCAAACGGCTGAATCGCTGGATGCCGATGATCCTGGCCGAGGGCATGGCGATCGCGTTTTCGGCGCAGGTGGCCTGTTTGCCGGTGCTGGTGACGCTCAACCCGGCATTTTCGTTGTACTCGGTCCCGGCGAACCTGCTCGTCGCTCCGTTGATTTCGTGGATCACCGTGGCAGGGACGCTTGGCGTGGTGGTGGTGCTGGCGCTTCCTGCACTCGCCACCGTATTGGTGTGGTTGGCCGGGATGCCCTCCATGCTTGTCGGGATCACGGGAGTGTGGATCGCTTCCCTCCCCGGTGCGTTGCGTCCGTGGCCGATAGGCGTGGTGGGAATCCTGCTAGCGTGGGCAATTACGCTTGGGACGCTGATCGCGGTGGGGCAGGTAAGACCGGTGACCGGGAGCTGGATATCAAGGATGCGGTTCGGTGTACAGGGAATCGTCACGGGGTTGCTGCTGGGGTTGGTTCTGCCAATTACGGCCATGGTCCCCGCCCCGGCACTGGACTGGCTCGTTGTCGCCTGCGACGTGGGGCAGGGAGACGGGATGCTGATCAACGCCGGGGATGCCGGGGCATTGCTGGTGGACACCGGGCGTACCCCCGAGCCCATGGCCGCCTGCCTTAAAAGGATGAAGGTCAAGACTGTTGCCGCTGTCTTCATCACGCATCGGCATGCCGACCACGACGGCGGACTGGAGGCGGTTGGAAAGGGACGCAGCGTGGGTGGGCTCTTCTATTCGGTTGCTGACGAGGCCAAGGACCCGCCGGAACTCGGGGATGTACAGGGCACCGCGCCGGTGGCCCAACAACTGGGCTCCGGGGCCACCGGGAGCGCCGGAACCGTCACTTGGCAGGTTCTTGGCCCGATCCCCGGAGGAGTGTTCACCGATGAAAACGATGCGTCCTTGGTCATCAGGTTCGAAATCAAGGTCCCGCATGCGCCACGGCCGGTTTCGTTGCTGGCTACCGGCGACATGCAGGAGGAAGCCATGGGAGAGTTGATCGACAAGGGGCTTATCGGGCAAGCGGATATCTTGAAGGTGGCGCATCACGGGGCGGCCAACGGAGGGGTGCGCACCGCTCCGGCTGTGCTTCCGCTGATCGCCTTGGTCAGCGTTGGAGCCAAGAACACCTACGGACATCCCTCCGAGGTGGCGCTTGAACCGTTGGAGGCCAACCATGCGGTGCCGTTGCGCACCGACATCCGCGGGACCATCATCATCGGGTGGGACGGAGCTGCGCTGCATGTTTCCTCGCTAGGCCCGTCCCCGGAACCCTAGCCGACACGGAGGGCACCGGCCCGTGGTGGTGGTGCATTTTCGGGTTGGCGATAGTATCAATGGGGTTCGTTCAACACTAGGGAGGGTTCGTTCATGGCAGCGCCACGAGGCACGTCAAAGCAAACCGGGATATCTTGGCGGTCTCTTACACCGGCTCCCATGATCCTGTTGCAGGGCTCGGAGGAATTGCTGGCCAGTCGTGCGTTCGAAACGGTGCGCACCGCCCTGCGCGCGGGCTCCGAATTCGAAATGATCCGCTTCGAAGCCAACTCCTATGAGCGCGGGGAATTGCTGTTGGCTTCCAGCCCCTCGCTGTTCAGCGAAACCAAGCTCATCGAGGTCCGGGGGCTGGCGACCATGAACGAGGACTTCCTCAATGACACGCTGGCCTACGCAAAGTCCCCGGCACCAGACACAACCTTGGTCATGCATCACGGCGGGGGAGTACGTGGAAAGAAACTGCTCGACGCGCTCAAGGCCAGCGGTGCGATCCAGGTCGACTGCCAGCCGCTGAAGAAGGATACCGAGAAGATCGACTTCGTCAGCCAGGAATTCCGGGCAGCCAAGCGCAAGCTGAGCGCCGAGGGGGCCCGGGCTCTCGTGGCTGCGTTGGGCAGCGACCTCGCCGAGCTCGCCTCTGCCTGCTCGCAACTCATGCAAGACACCACCGGTGCCATTGACCAGGACATGGTTGACAAGTACTACGGAGGTCGCGTGGAGGCAACCGGGTTCAAGGTTGCCGATGCCGCACTGGCAGGCCGCGCCGACATCGCCCTGAGCACGCTGCGCCACGCGCTGGCCACCGGGACCGATCCGGTCCCGATCGTTGCCACTTTGGCCATGAAGCTGCGCCAGGTCGCCAAGGTGGCCGGGGTGCGCAAGTCATCGGGGCAATTAGCCAGCGAACTGGGCATGGCGCCATGGCAAGTCCAGCAAGCCCAGGAGCAAGCCCGGCATTGGAAGGTCGATGACCTAGCAATGTGCATCCAACTGGTCGCCGAGGCAGATGCTCAGGTCAAGGGTGCATCGCGGGATCCAGAGTACGCGGTGGAGCGTGCCGTGACCCAGATTTCGTTGGCGGCCCGACGCTAGGCAGCCCGATCCGGCCGCTAGCGATCTAGTCGGAGTGTCCGGTCCCATGGATTTCACCGGGCTGCTGTGTTGGTAGCGGGCCAAAGGCTTCGAGGAAACGCATGCGGACGACAACACCGCTTAGGTAGCGGTTCCAGAGCCCGCAATAGAACAACACGGCTGCACTTGATGTCACCACGGCTGCAGCCACATCGGTAGGGTAGTGAACGCCGACATACAGGCGTGAGAGCGCCACGAGAACTACGATCGCGATGCCAAACGCGACTGCCGGTCTCTTGCTGCTGGTCTCGCGGGCCAGGAAGTAAATCGCAAAGGCCATTCCCACGGCCAGGCACACATGTCCCGAGGGAAAACTGTCGAACCCCGTTTCCGGTGCCAGAGGATCAGCCAGCAGCGCGGGATTCGGCCGCGGCCTTTCCACGATCACCTTGATCAGCTGCGCGGAGAGCCATCCCACCGCCGTAACAGACCCGAAAGCCAGCGCGTTGATCGGGGAACGGCGCACGACAAGCAGGGACAAGCAGATTACAGCGAGCAAGATCGCTCCGCCCGGTGGTCCGAAAAGTTCGTACAGGGCCATGGCCACCGCGTTAAGCACGCCGTCGTGGTTGCGGCTCAGTTCTTGGTCGATCACTAGTTCCGTGCTCGCGTAGCCGGGGATGAAGCGTGCGCTGAATCCCAAGGCCACCACCAGGGCCAGTAGCACTCCCGGCTGCATGATCCACGAGCGGATTTCGGGCAATGCCTGCAGACGTGTCGCTGAGCGCACGAACGTGGGTTCCTGACGCCGTATAGGGATGTCGCCCATGTGCGCGATGGTTCCATTTCTGACCGGGTGCTGGCGCGCTTGGACGTACGTGCGGAGCCGGGGTTGAGCCTAGCCGGGCTTCTGAGGGGTTTCC
Source organism: Paeniglutamicibacter antarcticus (assembly GCF_039544305.1). Taxonomy (NCBI): domain Bacteria; kingdom Bacillati; phylum Actinomycetota; class Actinomycetes; order Micrococcales; family Micrococcaceae; genus Paeniglutamicibacter; species Paeniglutamicibacter antarcticus. The sequence goes on along the minus strand of NZ_BAABLK010000023.1, from coordinate 34,725 downwards.
CGCACGAAGCATGCGCATAAGCTGGGGTCGTGGCTGAAGAACCGGAAAACGGGTTAAACACGAAAGGCTCCCTTTCCCCTAGATATGGAGGAAAGGAAGCCCGTCGCTTCAGTGAAGCAATCCTTAGAGGGCGTTAACCTTCTTGGAGATGGCAGACTTGTGGTTTGCTGCGTTGTTCCTGTGCAGCACACCCTTCGTTGCGGCCTTGTCGATCTTGCGGCCGGCGTTGACCAGTGCTGCTGCTGCTGCATCCTTGTCTTCGGCTACGACGGCAGTGTTCACTGCACGGATCGCGGTGCGAAGCTCGGACTTGACGGCAGCGTTGATCTGGCGTGCCTTCTCGTTGGTGAGAATGCGCTTCTTCTGGGACTTGATATTTGCCACTGTTTTAAACTCTCTTGCTCATCGCTTATATGGTCGGTGAGGGATATCTTCCGGGCCATCGACTGAGCGGCGTGGGGATACCTATGGCGACCCGGGAGTAGTGCCCGTCGACCTGCGCGGACACACAAGCGTTAATCCTAGCAGGTTCGGGTCTTCATATCGACTCGAGGCAACCTTGCCGGCCATGGGCCCGGCAAGTCGTGTTGCAACCGGGGATTTGGGTACCGCTGTGGTGGCCCGAAGCCCTAATCTAGCGTGCCAGCTCGAGCAGTTCCCCGAGTTTGGCGTTGGAACCGTTTCCGGAGCGACCCAGTAGCCAAGAGAGCACATCGAAGAGTGCGGCTTGCAGGTCTTGGGCCATGCGATGCGCACGTCAGCCTTTGTGCTTGTCCGGGCGGACCAGGATGACCCCGTCTTCGTCGACTTCACGTTGGCGGAACCAGTCTCCATAGAGGTCCTGGACTTCGAGGCCCTCCCCGATGACAACCGACACCAGCTCGATGCCCAGCCGGGCACCGACCCGCACGGCGACTTCGGTCCAGCGCTGGCCGGTGATGCCGGTAAAGAGGGTGAATTGTGTCCCCTTGGCGATGTCATGGGTCGAGAACTTGTGATCCCGATCCCCGAGCCAGGCGTGCGGCAGCCGCAATCCCGGGTACGTCGATTTGTGATGGTGCAGCATCGGGTCGTCGGCCTGTTCGGGGCGGATGCCGCCATCGCGGATAACTGCCCCGGAATCGTAGAACTGGCCGATCTCTGTGCCTTGGGCGTTGAACTCGTGGTCCTTGTTGTCCAGGGCCGCACGAAGGGCCCCACGTCGCGCAGCACCTCCGGGGGAGTTCTCCTTGCGCAACTTGAGTTTTTCGGTGAATTCCTCGTCGGCGACGGCGTTCGTTACCCCTAGGGCGTCGAAGATCGGTTTGTATTCCCGCCCGGAGTCGTTGGCGCGGGTGACGACCTGCTTGGCCACCGGTGCCCGCTCGACCGAGGAGCTCTCCAAGAGCTCCTCGCCGGCTTGGCCCCTGAGCACCGCTGCTAGCTTCCACGCCAGGTTGTATGAATCCTGGATGGAGGTGTTCGAGCCTAGCCCGTGGCTTGGCGGATGCTTGTGCACGGCATCTCCGGCACAGAACACACGTCCTTACTGCAGGTGTGTGGCGTACTGCTCGTTGTTGCCCCATAGCGAGTAGCCGAGGATCCCGACGTCCAAGTCGGGAATGCCTACCAGGTTGCGGACCACTCGCGTTGCCTCGGCCTCATCGAGGACCGGTGGTTCCGAGTTGATGTCGAAGCCCCAGCAGACCAGCCATTCGCTCCACGGACGCACCATGCGCACTAGGCCGGCGCCCATGCCGCCGATATTCGCTCCCGGGTGGAAGACCCAATAAAGCACCGAGGGGCGGGGTGCTGCCAGGTGTGAGAGGTCAGCCTTGAACGTGATGTTCATGGATCCTCCGACGTCCATGGCGCCTTCCATGGGCAGGTCGATATCGGCTGCAACCTTGGAGCGCGCCCCGTCGGCACCGATGAAGTATTGGGCCCTTATCGTGTATTTGTGTCCGGTGTGCCGGTTGTGCACCTGGACGCTGACACCGTCCTCGTCCAGGGTGTGGCCGAGGTACTCGGTGGAGAACTGTGTCTGCGTGCCGCGCATCGTGGCGTTTTTGAACATGATCGGCTCCAGCAGCGGCTGCGGGATGTCGCACGGCATTGAAGGGGAGGTGAGATCGTAGTCAGCGCGGCGGTCCGGGAGCATTCCCCAGGTGGGGCGCCGTCCGATTTCCTCACCGGCCATCGACTCACAGTAAACCGTGTCGCCTATCAGCTCGTGTGGCGTCGCTTCGGCCAGGATCTGGTCCTCTATTCCGGCGTCCCTCAGCACCTCCATCGTGCGCTGGTTGGTGATGGGGGCACGCGGGGTATTGGCCGTCCACCGGTGCTTGATGATCATGATGTTGGGGATTCCCTGGTTGGACAGGAAGAGTGCAGCGGAGCTGCCGGCGGATCCGACGATCAGAACATCGGTGCAGACCACGTTTGCCTTCTCCGGCGACTCGGTTTCGGCGATTCCGTCATTGAAAACAGCCATTTAGTGCCTCTCTTGCTTGGGATGGCGCTCTCGTCCCGGACGGGGGAGCAGGTATGGAACGAGTGCCGCAGCTCACATCCACGCTCCGGCGCGATTTCCCCGCCGATGGCCGCGCAGTGCTCGAAGCCGTCCGCTGTGCGCCAACGAATCCGGACGGGACTTCCGGCCCCATGTGATTCGGGCTACATTTCAGTGTCCATGGGCCCGAACCACCGTGGCACCGGGTCCCCGCCCGCGATACGCCAAGAAACTTTTGCTGCACCGGGATTGGTGCTGCCTGGATTCAGGGCTGCCAGGCACCATAGGTTCAGCACCCACGGGATCCCGGCGGTGAACCGCCTGGATCCCGTGGCAGAACCGCAACGCCAAGGCGTTGATCCCACTGGAGATCCGTACCATCGACGATTCCCCGCTTCATGCCAAGGAAGTGAACCTGCGCTATGGGTCGTTGAGGTTTGCGGCAGTCACCGGAAGCGCCCAGATCGTGGAACGCAACGAACTGTTCATCCGGACGAATCCCTCCGACGTGGTGGCGATATTCTTTGCGCTTAAAGGTGAGGAATTTTTTATCATCGACACGGACATGAATCCCTCAAGCCCGGCCAAGCGGTCATCTACGATGCCGATCTGCCGTTCATGTGCGGCTTCAGCAAGGGTTTTAACGAGTTGGTCCTCTACTGTCTCGCGCGAGGACTACCTGGAATAGTCCGGTGGCAATCCATTGCTTCAACCCAAGATCGTGGATTTCCAGCACGGAGCAGGAGCGAATCAGCAGATGGGGGCACTGGCAAGGCTGGTCAGCGCCACTCTGTCAGGGCACGCCGCAGACCGGGGCCAGGGGCCGTGTCCGGAAAGTGCTGCATTGGAAATGATGTGTCTATTGGCCTCTCGGGAACAGGGCGGCATCGGGCACCTGGACGCCGCGCGTAGCTACATCGAAGGAACCTGCGCGATTTAGGCTTGTGCGCCGCGGCGGTTGCCGCAGCCGTCGGCATCAGTGAGCGCCATCTCTCGCGGATCTTCGCCGAGGCGGGTGAGTCGCTGGGCAGTGATTTCAGGGAGCGGCGCTTGCAGCTGGCCACCGAGATCCTTACCGGTCCCGCCCATGGATCAATGCCGGTGGGAAGGATCTCCCGGGAGCTGGGGTTCGCTTCGCAAAGCTGTTTCCCCCGCGTGTTCAAGGCGCGCTTCGGCATCACGCCGTTGGCACTGCGCCGAGAATCCGTGCGCGCTTCCGCCACGTAGCCAACGGCCGTATCGGCAGGCCGGCTCAGGAGGCGTTGGCCAGCTGCTTTGCGACGAGGGCGAAGCGTTGACGGTCCAGGATCGCGCCCTCGCGGCGGATCCCGTTTTCGTCCAAGCGGATCACCCGATCGACCTTGACTTCGCTGGGACGCCCCTGCCTGTCCCATGAGCCGGTTCCGATGTCGACGTAGTCGCGGTCCAGCTTGCGCTCGTCGTTGTGGTCCTTGGACGTGAGCATCAGTGCCAGCAAATACCCCGAGTCGCGCCCCACCAGCAATACCGGGCGGTCCTTGCCTTGGGAATGGTCCTCTTCATAGGGAACCCACGCCCAGACGATCTCCCCCGGGTCGGGGCGGCCGTTGGCTTCGGGCGCATACTTCGTCTTGACCAATCCGCTGAAGTCGCCCGGGTAACCTCCGAACTCCCACGACCCCGATCCGTCAGCCGGTGCCGTTTGGGATGCAGCAGGGCGGCGCTTGATGCTCGAAGGAGCCTGTTGTCGTTTACGCATTGGCCGTGCCGGGCCGCGTTGGTCCTTTGTGGCCCCTTTCAGGGCCGACTCAAGCGCGCGGCCCAGGAACCTGATCACCGATGTGGAGTTGAACTTCATGGGGACAAACTACCAGTTGGAGTCCAGCCCCGAGTCGCAGTGCGACACCGTGGCTCCAATCATGGGAGAATGGCCTGTGCGAAGTATTCTGCACCCCAATGTCCTATTCGTCTCCCTTAGCGAGGTCCCTTACGTGTCACCCATGGCCCGCACCGCACCGGTGCCTGCCGCGACTGATCCGGCGATCATCAGAAACTTCTGCATCATCGCCCACATCGACCACGGCAAGTCGACCCTGGCCGACCGGATGTTGCAGCTCACCGGAGTCGTCTCATCGCGCGACATGAAGGCCCAGTACCTGGACCGCATGGACATCGAACGCGAACGCGGCATCACCATCAAGTCCCAGGCCGTCCGCATGCCCTGGGAACTCGATGGGCAGTCCTACGCACTGAACATGATCGACACCCCGGGCCACGTGGACTTCACCTACGAGGTCTCTCGTTCGCTGGCGGCCTGCGAGGGCGCCATCCTGCTTGTTGACGCAGCCCAGGGCATCGAGGCCCAGACGTTGGCCAACTTGTACCTGGCAATGGAAAATGATCTCACGATCATCCCGGTCCTGAACAAGATCGATCTTCCGGCCGCGCAGCCGGAGAAGTATGCCGCGGAGATCTCCAAGCTCATTGGTTGTGAACCGGAGGACATCCTGCAGGTCTCGGGAAAGACCGGCATGGGAGTTGAGGCATTGCTGGACAAGGTCGTTCGCGACCTGCCCGCACCGACCGGTGATGCGAATGCACCGGCCCGTGCGATGATCTTCGACTCCGTCTACGACACCTACCGTGGTGTGGTGACCTATGTCCGTGTGGTTGACGGCAAGTTCTCGCCGCGCGAAAAGGTCAAGATGATGTCAACGGAGACGACCTACGAACTCCTGGAGATCGGCGTTTCCTCCCCCGAGCCCACCCCCAGCAAGGGACTGGGCGTCGGTGAGGTCGGATACCTGATCACCGGCGTGAAGGACGTGCGCCAGTCCAAGGTCGGCGACACCGTCACCAACTTCGCCAAGCCTGCAACGAAATCCCTGGGTGGCTACCAGGACCCCAAGCCGATGGTCTTTTCCGGGCTTTACCCGCTCGACGGCTCAGACTACCCGGCGCTGCGCGATGCCTTGGACAAGCTCCAGCTCAACGACGCCGCACTGACCTATGTGCCGGAGACCTCCGTGGCCTTGGGCTTCGGGTTCCGTGTGGGCTTCCTGGGCCTGCTGCACCTGGAAATCACCCGAGAACGTCTCGAGGCGGAGTTCAACCTCGACTTGATTTCCACCGCGCCGAACGTGGTCTACGAGGTGATGACCGATGACAAGCAGATGATCACCGTCACCAACCCGAGCGAATTCCCCGACGGGAAGATCTTGGAAGTCCACGAGCCGATGGTGGCTGCCACGATCCTAGCGCCCAACGAGTTCGTCGGCGCGATCATGGAACTGTGCCAGACACGTCGCGGCACCATGCGCGGCATGGACTATCTCTCCGAGGAACGCGTGGAGCTGCGGTACTGGTTGCCGCTGGCCGAGATCGTCTTCGACTTCTTCGACGTGCTCAAGTCAAAGACCCGCGGATACGCCTCCCTTGACTGGAAGGCAGACGGCGAGCAGGTTTCGGACCTGGTCAAGGTCGATATCCTGCTCCAGGGCGAACAGGTCGATGCCTTCAGCGCCATTACCCACCGCGACAAGGCCTACGCCTACGGCACCAAGATGACGGTCAAGCTGCGTGAGCTGATCAACCGCCAGCAGTTCGAGGTGCCGATCCAAGCAGCAATCGGCTCACGGATCATCGCCCGCGAAACCATCCGCGCCATCCGCAAGGACGTCTTGGCCAAATGCTACGGCGGTGACATCAGCCGTAAGCGCAAGTTGCTGGAAAAGCAGAAGGAAGGCAAGAAGCGCATGAAGATGGTCGGCCGCGTCGAGGTGCCGCAGGAAGCCTTCATCGCCGCGCTGTCCTCCGACGAACCCAAGAAGAAGTAGCGATGCCCTCTGCCCTTCCACTGGGGGACCCGGCGCCTGCGGACGGCCTGCTTCCGGCAAGCTGTGCCGACGGTGCCGCGGAACGAAGCTTTTCGCTGTACGTGCACATCCCGTTTTGTGCTGTGCGCTGCGGCTATTGCGACTTCAACACCTACACCGCGCACGAACTGGGGTCCGGTTCCAGCCAAGACACCTACGCCGAGGCGGTTTCCGCGGAGATCGCTTTTGGTGCGAAGGTGCTCACCGATTCGGGGATCGCGCCTAGGGAGGTTTCCACGGTGTTCTTCGGCGGGGGCACTCCGACGTTGCTGCCCGCCGAGGACCTGGTCCGGGTGCTGGGCGAGATCCGCACCCAATGGAACCTGGCCCCCGATGCCGAGGTCACCACGGAGGCGAACCCCGACTCGGTGACCCGCGAATCCCTGGCGGTGCTGGCCGATGGCGGGTTCACCCGCGTATCGATCGGCATGCAGTCGGCCATCCCGCACGTGTTGGCGACCCTTGACAGGACCCATGACCCCGAACGTGTGGGCCTAGCCGTGGATTGGGCGAAGGAAGCGGGACTCCAGGTCAGTGTCGATTTGATCTACGGGACCCCGGGCGAATCCATCGAGGACTGGCGCACCAGCGTGCACACCGCGCTGGGATATGACCCCGACCATATTTCGGCCTACGCGCTGATCATCGAGGACGGCACCCGCCTGGCCGGGCAGATCCGCCGCGGCGAAGTGCAGAATATCGACGATGATGACCACGCCGACAAGTACCTGATCGCCGACGAGCTCTTCGCCGCCGCGGGGTACCAGTGGTACGAGGTGAGCAACTGGTCCAAGACCGAAGAAACCCGTTGCCTGCATAACCTTGCTTACTGGCGGGGCGAGGACTGGTGGGGCGCGGGTCCCGGCGCCCACTCGCACGTCGGCGGGTTGCGCTGGTGGAACGTGAAGCACCCTGCGGCCTACCAGCAACGCATCGATGCCGGCACATCCCCGGCCGCCGGGAGGGAGAGTCCCGACGCCGAGGCGCGATACCTGGAGAAGTCGATGTTGCTCACCCGCATTGTCGACGGGATGGACACCGCCGAGCTGGCGCCGGAGGGCCGCAAGGCAATGGCCGGGCTGATCGCCGACGGCTTGGTGGTACCCGAGGCGGCGTTCGCCCAGCGGGTCGTGCTGACCTTGCAGGGCCGGCTGCTGGCTGACGCGGTGTTGCGGCGTTTGTTGGATTTCTGAACCAACACCACGTTGGTTGCATAAATAGACGGTGTGGCATGTGGTTGCCACACCGTCAATTTTTTGCCTGCTTGTTTCTAGTGGAAGAGCCTGAAGTTAAGTCCGTACCGGTAGGGACGTGACTTGTTGACGTTGATGCCGGCGCGCACACCGCTGATGGTCAGGAATAGCCAAACGGCCACCACGAGCACCGCGAAGATCCATCCGATTCCCGGTATCAGCGAGAAAAGGTGCAGCACGATGGCCAGGACTGTCAGCGGGAAGGTGAAGTTCAACGCTTCCTTGGACTCCTGTGCGGTGAACGGGCCGCGGTGGCGAAAGACGGCATAGATGATCAACGAGGGGACGCAGCCCAGGATGGCGCCGAAGTGGGCGATGGTGGCCCATTGCCGGTCTTCGGCAGGGGTCAGGGGTAGGGGCGCGACCGAGGAACCCTCGAATCTATCCGGCTGGCTGCTGTCGCCGGCTGCATTTCGTGCCTCTTCTACCACTGCTGGTTCCTCTTCGTTGCGTCGGGTGAATCGTCGGCCAGTTTATCCTCAAACCCGCTGGCTCGAGGAGCACAAATCACCTTTTGGCTGGCATTTGGCCTAACCGTGCCGCTTTGTTGTGGATTCGTGACCATCCGGCGTGCGCGACCTGCCCCTTTGCGCGGCGAGGAGAGGTTAATCACCCCTCGTTCGGTGGGGGCGGTCCCAGGGGTCCTAGGTGTACTCGCCTGCCGTGAGGAAGTCGATGACCTCTTCGATCCGGCCCAGCAGCGAGGGCTCAAGATCGGCGTAGGAGTGCACCTGGCCCAGGATCCGTTCCCACCCTTGGGCGATGTCGACCTGTTCCTGGTGGGGCCAGCCAAGCCCCTTGAGGATGCCGGTCTTCCAATCCGTTCCGCGCGGCACCACCGGCCAGGCCTTGATCTTCAGTGCCGAAGGCCTGATGGCCTGCCATACATCCACGTAGGGGTGGCCCACGATCAGCACGTTTCCTGCGGCGCCCGGCACCCGCATGGCCTCGGCCGCGATGCGCGCTTCCTTGGTGCCGGAAACCAGGTGGTCAACCAGGATGCCTAGTTTGCGCTGCGGCGAGGGGGCAAAAGCCTTGATGGCCCCGGCGAGGTCGTCGACGCCGTGCAGGGGTTCCACGACGATTCCCTCGACGCGCAGGTCGTGGCCCCAGACCTTTTCCACGAGCTGGGCATCGTGCTTGCCCTCGACCCAGATGCGACTGGCGCGGGCCGTGCGTGCCTTCATATCTGCCACCAAGCGTGAACCCGAGGCGCTGCGCGCGGTTCCCCTGGCGGCGGCGGGTGCAGGGGCCGGCTCGGTGATCTCCACCGGTTCGCCCTCGATCAGGAAGCCGAAGCCGGCGCGGAAGGACTTGGTTCGGCCATGGCGGTCCTCGAGCACCAACACCTGCATGCCCCCTGATTTCTCGGTGCGCACGACCTCTCCGACCCACCCGCTGTCCACGTCCTCGACGAGCAGGCCAAGGGCCACGGGGACCTTGCGCAAGACGCGCTTCTTCGGCGCGCTGATGTCTTGCGCGCCCCAGCCGTGGAGGTTCATGGGGTCTCTTTCGGTTCGTGGTCCCCGGAGCTTTGGTCCGTGGTTTGCCGGATGCCGGACACCGGAGGCGTGCCCGCGCGGTGCCATGGAGGGCAGATGCTTCGAATGTGTCATCGGTGACAATGGTCAAACCATGCTAGCAACAAGGGCCGAAGGTACTAGACTTGGCAGTTGAACGTGTCGAGTGCCAATGCCTCCCTGCAAACTCCGGCGCCCTTGCCGGGGCGTGTGCAGGGATTTTGCTTGACCATGGCGAACCGGCTTGCCAGGAGAGGTGAGAATGACCGACCCGCGTCGGCTCGAGGTCCTTCGAGCCATCGTTGAAGACTATGTGCAGTCCCGTGAACCCGTCGGTTCGCGTGCGCTGCTCGAGCGCCACAACCTCGGCGTCTCTGCCGCCACTATCCGCAACGACATGGCGTCTCTGGAGGACGAGGGGCTGATTGTCGCCCCGCACACCTCCTCGGGGCGCATCCCCACCGAGAAGGGCTACAGGCACTTCGTCGACCAAATCGGCGATGTCAAGCCGCTCTCGGTGGCCGAGCGCAGGGCCATCGCCGCCCTCATCGAGGGATCCCACGATGTCAACGAGGTGCTGGAGAACACCGTGCGGCTGCTGGCCACCATCACCCAACAGGTGGCGCTGATCCAGGTTCCGCAATACTCCAACGCGACGGTCCGCCACATCGAACTTGTCGCCTTGGGGGCCGGACAGACCCTGGTGGTGCTTATTGCTTCCAGCGGCCGGGTCGAGCAACGCGTGATCCTGTTGCCAACCTCGGTGGGGGATGAAGTCCTGGCGGGATTGCGCCAGGTGCTGCTCTCGGTGCTTAACGCAAAGCCCATTTCCGATGTTGCCCGGCTTGCCCTGGGCATCCCGGAGCTGGTGTCCCCGGGCATGGCCCCGGCGGTGCGCACGATCGCCGAGGCCCTCTCGGCCCTGGCACGCAACTCCTCGGTGGACCGGATCCTCACCGCCGGGACGGCGAACCTGGCACGCTCCAACCTGGATTTCCCGCTGAGCATCACCCCGGTGCTCGAGGCGTTGGAGGAACAGGTGGTGCTGCTGCGGCTCTTCTCCGAGCTCGAGCAGGATGCCCATGGCATCGCCGTGGGCATCGGCACCGAAAACCAGTACATTGCCTTGACCGAGGCCTCGGTGGTTGCCACCGGATACGGGCACGGTGAACAAGCGATGATCGGCGTGCTGGGGCCCACCCGTATGAACTATCCGACATCCATGGCCGCGGTCCGTGCCGTGGCCCGGTATCTTTCACGAATCTTGGCCAGCTGATGCTGGTTGATGCACATTTTTTAGCGTACGAAAGGACACAGCGAGCACTGTGAGCACCCATTACGAAGTCCTGGGCGTCAGCAAGGACGCCACCGGCGAGGAAATCAAGAAGGCCTACCGCAAGCTGGCCCGCAAGCACCACCCGGACGTGAATCCCGGGGAAGATTCCGCGGAGACCTTCAAGCTGGTCACCCGCGCCTACGAGGTGCTTTCCGATTCCGGCAAGCGGGCGAACTACGACGCCACCGGAAATGAAAACGGCAACGGTCAGGCCGGCTTTGGCGGTGGCGGTGGCGGCGGGTTCGGTGACATCTTTGAGCAGTTCTTCGGCGGCGGAGGTGCCCAGGGCCCGGCATCGCGTACCCAACGCGGACGCGATGCGCTGATCACCGCGACCATCGACCTGGCCGATGCCGTCACCGGCACCGTCTACCCGCTTGAAATGGAAACGGCCGTCACCTGCCCGACGTGCGACGGCACCTGCTGCCGCCCGGGCACGGCTCCGGTCACCTGCACCATTTGCCATGGCGCGGGCCAGGTCCAGCGCCCGGTGCGCTCCTTCCTGGGGCAAATGATGACGGTGGAGACCTGTGCTGCATGCCGCGGTTTCGGCACCACCATCCCTGAGCCTTGCACCGAGTGCAACGGCCAGGGCCGCATCCGCGAACGCATCTCCAAGCAGTTGCGCGTTCCGGCCGGCGTCGCCAGCGGAACCCGGATCCACCTTGCCAACCAGGGCGAAGCAGGACCCGGCGGCGGGCCTAACGGCGACTTGTACGTCGAGCTTGAGGTCCGACGGCACAAGATCTTCGAACGCGACGGCGTTGATTTGCACGCCCGCATGTCAGTGCCGATGACCGCGGCGGCATTGGGAGCGGACCTCGAGCTGGAAACCTTCGACGGTGTCCAGGTCGTGGAGGTCGAATCCGGTGCCCAGTCCGGGGACACGGTGCAGCTGGCCGGTCTGGGCATCCCGCGCCTGCGCGGGGGCAAGCGCGGGGACATCATCGTCCACCTTCAGGTGGAGACCCCCAACAAGATCGATGCTGCGCAGCGCGAACTGCTCGAACAGCTCGCCAAGCTCCGCGGCGAGGAATTCGCCGAGGGACGCATGGAAAACAGTGGAGGCATGTTCTCACGACTGCGCGGGAAGTTCGGCAACCTGGGCGCATGAGCAACCAATGCTTCGTCCTTCCCGCCGGCGGGCTCTCATCGGCGCGCACGGGCACCGAACTGCATTTGGAGGGGCCCGAAGGCCACCACGCGGTGATGGTCAAGCGTGTGCGCCCCGGGGAGATGATCAACCTTGTCGATGGAAGCGGGGTGCGTGCTGTCACCGAGGTCACCGGCACGCAGAAGGCCGCGCTTGACGGGATAGTGCGCCACTTGGATATCGAGCAGCCGGCAGCGGTGTCGATCACCTTGGTCCAGGCCCTGGCCAAGGGCGATCGTGACCTCCAAGCCGTGGAATCCGCTGTCGAGCTGGGCATAGACGCCGTGCGTCCCTGGCAATCGGAGCGCTCCATCGTGCGCTGGAACGAGGCCAAGGCCGCCAAGGCACTGGCCAAGTGGGAAGCGACGGTGCTTGCGGCACTGAAGCAATCCCGGCGCACTTTCCTGCCCGAGGTGCGCGGGATGCTCAGCAGCACCGAGCTGGCTGGCGAGTTTGCCCGCTGTGATTGCGCCCCCGGGCCCGCCTTGGTCATCGTCCTGCATGAACGCGGCACCGAACCACTCTCCGCGACGGTGGCCACATGGTTCGCGGGACTTGGGCCGGCCCAGGGGGCAGAGCACGCCCAGCGCCCGGAAATCCAGTTGGTGGTGGGCCCCGAAGGCGGGATCAGCGATTCCGAGTTGGAAAAGTTCGTGGAGGCGGGTGCCAAGGTGGCTCTGCTGGGCCACCATGTGCTGCGTGCCTCGACCGCCGGCCCCGCCGCCGTGGTGCTGACCCGGCACTTGCTGGGCCAGCTCTAGGGCCAGTGATGCGCCAGTCGCTTTCGCAAAGCGCGGATCCCGGGTCCGGAAGGCTGTTTACGCCCTCCGTACCCGGGATCTTTTTCTTTTAGTGGTGCGGTCCCGTGGGTTCGATGTCCGGATTCCGTCCTTGCGCCGGTGGCTTGGCTGCAGGTATAACCGTTAGCGGCCGGGTTACTCGGTGACCGTGAAGTTTTTGGTCTCCTTGGCGAGAGGCTTCTTGCTCTGGGCGTCAACGCCCCACAGGGAGAAGGTGTAGTCCCCGGGAGCAAGCACGTGGCTGAAGGAGAATTCGTTGTGGTCCAGCGATTGGCCTCCTGTTTCCAGGGTTCCCCTGGCTACGACGGGCTTTGGGTCCTCTTCGCTGTCGCGACGGGTGATCTTCCAGTTTTCACCGCCGGAGAACTTGGCGCTGACACCGTGGAAAGTAACCCGTCCGGCCTTCTTTGTCGTACCGTACTGCGGGTCGATGACCCACAGCGGCGCAGCGAGCTTGGGGTCCCGCACGAAATTGTGGTCCAGCGGGACATGGCCAAAGGCATCGTAGGCCGGCTGCCCGTCAACCAGGATGCGTACGCTGGGCTCGAGGCCTTCGCTGAGGATTCCGGCGTTTGAGGCGGCGGCCGTTGCCGTGAACACCAACTGGGCGATGGCGCGCTCCGCCAATCCCAGGTCGAGCTTCGAGCTGAATGCCTTGGCCGAGATATCTACCGTAATCACGTTGTCAGGGCTCACCGATGCACCAACGGTTTCACTCGGGTGCCAGACGCTGAAATAATCCGGGTCCTCGGGTTTTTCCGCGAGGATGTAGCGCACTGAATCGGCGATAGGATCCGAGGCCCCGGCGACCTGCACAAACTCGCGGTACAGCGATACGGTTCCGTCGGTCTTGCCCAACCAGTAGACCGGGATGTTCCTGCTCGCGCTCAAGGACTCCATCCCCACGTTGGACAGCGGGGATTTGGTGTTGGCACTGGTGGCACCGGTGGGCATCGAATATTTATCGCCCGGGGCACCCAGGCCGCAAGCGGCCAAGGCGCCAAGAACCAAGGTGAGACCCAAAACAGCTATGCGGGTTCGGGATGAACGACGGGAACGATGCATCTGAATTGAAAAGGCTCTCTCAAGTGAGACGGGGACTAGCAGGATCGCCAATGCGGGGGGGGAGTGCCGCAGGCGAAGACAAGTCAAGCTTGGCACAACACGATGTGCGGAGGGGCCCGAATCCGATGATTTCGCAGGACCGTTGCCCGATTGATATATCTTCGTCGAAGTTGTTCCCGAATCGTTGCACTTGGTGCCGTGCAGTGCCAGTGGCAGAAATTCCCGGGCAATCGCCAGCGCGCACCCTTGCGGACGTCACATGGTAGAGCGAGCCATTCGCCGGTCCCCGGGCGCGGATATCACGATAGGATTGATGGCGTGTGGGGAACCATGGCAGCGGAAGTACCGTGGCGCCATTTGCCGGCACGGAATGCGGAGGCAGCAACAGTTATATGGACCAACATGTGAGCCAAGAGGGCAGGCGCCGGGGAACCGACGCGCTGGTCCAGTTCGACAGTTCGGACCAAATGGTTGCGACGCTCGGAGCGCACGATGAATTGCTGCGCGTGATCACCGGGGCCTACCCGTCGGTGGAGTTGCACGTACGCGGCAACGAACTACGGGTCAACGGTGATCCAACCCAGGCGCACAAGGCACTGCGGGTCATCACCGAGGCACGCACGCTGGCCACAAACGGCACCAGGATCTCCGCCCAGACCATCGAGCAGCTAGTGCGGATGCTGGAGAACACCGGTGCCGAATCCGGCTCGTCTGCCCTGGGGCTGAAGATCCTCTCCGGCAGGGGCAGGGCGATCCGTCCCAAGACGGTGAACCAGAAATCATATGTCGATGCGATCGACGAGAACACCGTGATCTTCGGCATCGGTCCCGCCGGCACCGGCAAGACCTACCTGGCGATGGCTAAGGCCGTGGCTGCGCTGCAGGCCAAGGAAGTCAGCCGCATCATCCTCACCCGCCCCGCCGTCGAGGCAGGGGAGAAGCTCGGGTTCCTGCCCGGGACCCTGACAGACAAGATCGATCCCTACTTGCGTCCCCTTTACGATGCGCTGCACGACATGATCGAACCTGACTCGATGCCACGGCTGCTGGCGGCCGGAACCATCGAGGTCGCTCCCTTGGCCTACATGCGCGGACGCACCTTGAACGACGCCTTCATCATCCTTGACGAGGCTCAGAACACCACCCCGGAACAAATGAAGATGTTCCTGACCCGCTTGGGCTTGGGCTCCAAGATCGTGGTCACCGGGGACATCACCCAGGTCGACCTGCCCGGGGGCACCAAGTCCGGGCTGCGCGTGGTCGCCGAGATCCTCGAAGGCGTGGACGACATCGCCTTCTGCGAACTTGACGCGACCGACGTGGTCCGCCACCGGCTCGTCGGCTCGATCGTCACCGCTTACGAGCGCTGGACAGAACGACAGGACCCCAACTTCAACCGTTCCAAGGCGCGTGCCCGGCGACTTGGCACGGCCGCACGGAACCCCGGAACACCAGCCAAAGCAGAACACCGTGAGAACGGGTCACCAAACCAGGAGCAGGCCCCATGAGCGTAGAGGTCAACAACGAATCCGCCATAGAGGCGCAGTTGGAGCAGATCAGCGCCTTGGGGCGCCACGTCCTAGCCGAACTGAATGTCCATCCCGAAACGGACGTGTCCATCATCTTGCTCGACGAGGAGCCGATGAGCACGCTGCACGTCCAGTGGATGGATCTCGAGGGACCCACCGACGTGATGAGCTTCCCGATGGACGAGCTTCGTCCCGGGGCCCCCGGTTCCCCTAGCGAGGCCGGAATGCTCGGAGACATCGTGATCTGCCCGCAGGTCGCCACCACCCAGGCGAACACCGGCGGGCATTCGGTCCAGGACGAGATCCTGCTGCTGGCCACCCACGGCATGCTGCACCTGTTGGGCTTCGACCATGCCGAGCTCGAGGAGAAGGAGCTCATGTTCGCCCTGCAGCGCCAGCTTCTCGAAGCCTTCCTGGGCCGCCCCGCTCCCCGGGAGACGATGGATTAGTGACCGCGACAATTCTCGCGTTGTGTGCGCTGGCCTTCATCCTGTGCGCTGCCATGCTTGCCGCTGCCGAGTCGGCATACCTTTATCTCTCGCGCCAACAGGCCGAGGCCCTGCGCAGCGAATCGAAAAAGAGGTACCTGAGCAACATCCTGGCTGACACCCTGAGCCACACGCATGCCGTGCGTTTTTGGCGCATCTGGTTTGAGACGGCCTCGGCGGTTGCCGTGGCACTGCTCTTCTATGACCGCCTGGAAAACATTTGGCTGATCGGGCTGCTGGCGACCATCACGATGGCCGCCGTCAGCTTCGTGCTGGTCGGGGTATCCCCGCGGCGCTTCGGTCGAAGCCACGCAGAGTCATTCGTGCGCCACACCGCGCCGATGATCCGTTTTCTGCGCGTTGTCCTGGGACCGATCCCGACCTGGTTGGTGGGAATCGGCAAGGCCATGAGCCCGGCTTCGGTCTCCGAGGAGGAGGGGTTCCTCTCCAAGGAACGGCTGCGCGACTTGGTGGACAGGGCCACCGAGGGCGATGAGCTCGAGGACGAGGCCGCGGACATCATCAACTCCGTCTTCGACATGGGAGACACCTACGTCCGCTCCGTGATGGTGCCGCGCACCGAGATGAAGACCATCGAGCGCGGTGAGACCCTGAACGCGGCAATGGATCTGTTCCTGGCCTCGGGCCGCTCGCGGGTCCCGATCATCGGGGAGGACGCCGATGACATCTTCGGTATCGTCTACCTCAAGGACGTGGCCTACAAGTTGTACCTGAGCCCGGATTCCACCGGCACCGTCGATGCCCTGGCCCGACCGGCCCGGTACGTCCCGGAATCCAAATCGGTGGCTGAGCTGTTGCCCGAGCTACAACAGGAATCCACGCACATGGCCATCGTCATCGACGAGTACGGCGGCACCGCGGGCCTTGTCACCCTCGAGGACCTCATCGAGGAAATCGTGGGGGAGATCGACGACGAGTACGACAGGGCCAGGGCCGACATCGAGGACCTGGGACACGGGAACTTCGTGGTCCGGGCGCACACCTCCATCGACGAACTGGCCGAGCTTTTCGACATCGAGATCGAAGAGGACGAGGTCGACTCGGTCGGCGGGCTGCTGGGCAAGGTGCTTGAATCGGTGCCGGTGCTCGGATCCCATGCCACCTTCCAAGGCATCGATTTGAAGGTCCTCTCATTGAGCGGACGAAGCAACCGGATCGGCAAGATCCTGGTGTGCAAGGCAGAAGAAAAATTCAACACACGCGCACAACACGCCAACAAGGATGCAGGGCATCACAAGGAGCAATCATGAGCCGGAACATCAAGAAGCCAGAGCTGCTGCCCACCGGAGGCTGGCCAGAGGACTTCCGCGCCGGATTCACCTCCTTCGTGGGCCGCCCGAATGCGGGCAAGTCGACGCTCACCAATGCGCTGGTGGGACAGAAGGTCGCCATCACCTCGGCCAAGCCGCAAACCACCCGGCACACCATCCGCGGGATCGTGCACCGCGAGGACGCCCAGCTGATCCTCGTGGACACCCCGGGCCTGCACCGTCCACGCACGTTGCTGGGCCAGCGCCTCAATGACCTGGTCGCAGACACCCTCTCCGAGGTCGACGCCATCGGCTTCTGCCTTCCGGCCAATGAGAAGATCGGTCCCGGCGACAGGTACATCGCGGCCCAGCTGGCCCAATTGCAAAAGAAGCCGATCGTTGCGATCGTGACCAAGGCCGACACCGTGGACCGGGCTGCCCTGATGGCCCAGCTGCTCGCCGTGACCGCATTGGGCGTCGAAACCCTCGGTGAGGGCGGCTGGGCCGCCGTGGTGCCGGTATCGGCGACCGGCGACTTCCAGGTCTCCGAGGTGGCCGACGTGCTGGTGGCCCAGTTGCCGCTCTCCCCGCCGCTGTATCCCGACGGCGAACTGACCGACGAGCCCGAGGCCATCATGGTCGCCGAGCTCATCCGCGAGGCCGCCCTCGAAGGGGTGCGCGATGAACTTCCGCACTCCCTGGCGGTGGTCGTGGAGGAGATTGTTGCGCGCGAGGGACGCCCGGAGGACAAGCAGCTGCTGGATGTGCGGGTGAACCTCTATGTTGAGCGGTCCAGCCAGAAAGCCATCATCATCGGCAAGGGCGGGGCGCGGCTTCGCGATGTGGGAACACGCTCGCGCAAGGCCATCGAGGCGCTGCTGGGCACCCGCGTGTATCTTGACCTACACGTGAAGATCGCCAAGGAATGGCAGCGCGACCCCAAGCAGCTGGGCAAGCTCGGCTTCTAGGCACGGAAGTGGATCTACGGCGGCACCCAATGGACCCTCGGTGCCGCCGGGCCGCGGACGTTGCGGTCCTTGCAGGAGCGTTTGGCGCCCCTAGGCCCATCAAAGTCAGCCTCTCCTTTGCGAGGCCAAGGACAGAAGTCAACTCACCCTGAGGGTTCCTGGCGGTATTCCGCCAAGCGCGACTGCATCGCCCAGTATCCGGTGGCCACAGGGGTTGAATGGCCATCACGCAAGTTGGTGGCCGCTCGCACGGCGGCGTCCACTGAACAACGGTAGGGCAGGGATCCTGAACTCACACGTCTGACGCCAAGTCCTCCTAGCTCGGGTACGGTCAAAGTTGGATGCGCCAAGACATTGACTGGCAGATCGACGCCCGCCGTGAGACGGGCGATGTGCTCCGGGTCAGCGATTCCCGGGACAAAGATCCCGTCGGCCCCTGCCTCGGCGTAGATCCGGGCACGCTCCACTACCGCGTCAACGGTAGCTTCTTCGGAAAACCACAAATTATCCACCCGCGCGTTGACAAAGATTTCCGGGGTCCGCCGCTTGACACAGATGATTTTGGCGGCTGCAACCGTCGGGGCAACCAAATGCCCGAGTCTGCTGTCCTCGATGTTTATTCCGGCAACGCCCATTTCGGCAAGCTCAGCAACGAATGACGCGACGTCCTCGGCATCGTCGGCATAGCCATCCTCAATGTCCGCCGTGATGTGGACCGGCAGTCGGCTCAGCTGCTGAAGCAGTGCCTTTGTCGCCGCTTTACTCGCCCGGCCGCCGTCGGGCCACCCAGCAGCGGCTGCGACGCCGAAACTTGACGTCCCTACGGCACCAAAACCTTCTGCGACGAAGGCCAGTGCCGATCCGACATCCCAGGCATTGGGCAGGAAAAAAGGTTCTTTTGCATCGTGTAGTTCCCGGAACGTTGTCATGTTACTTCCCAAGCCATGCCAGTCAGGCCGGTGGCCTGGGGCTCCTAATTCTACGAGTCCCACCGTTGATTCGAGCAGGTCCATGCAAATATATATTTCCATCCTCACGCTCGTTGCCGTCCAACCCAAGCAGCGCCGTTTGTGTGTTGAGGGAAGTCCTCGTCAGAGACCATGCATGTGTTTGGCTCACCCCACAGCTATGCATGGCGGCAAGCTAGTCCCGACCCGGCGTGCCTGTTGCGTCAGCGGTCCGAACACTCGAGGTTTTGTGACAAGGCCCCGCAATAATTGTTCGACAAATCACGGGCAGCCCGGCTGCGGTGCTACGTTGAGAAGATGCATTTCGGACTACTTCTCCTAAGCCGCCGCGGCGAGAACCACACAGGACTCTAACGCGTCCTTCGGCCGACCCCTCGCTGCGGAGTCACCCATTGTCACGGCCTACCTTCTCACCACCACAGAAAAGGCCCCTTGAAATGCAAAACATGCAAAAGCCCTCTGGAATGCCCATCCACAAATATGTGCCCTTCCAGGACCAGATCAACGTCTCGCTGCCCGATCGCACGTGGCCGGACAATTACATCACCTCCGCCCCTCGATGGTGCGCTGTTGACCTGCGCGACGGCAATCAGGCGCTCATCGACCCTATGAGTCCCGAGCGCAAGCACAAGATGTTCGACCTGCTGGTGAAGATGGGCTTCAAGGAGATCGAGGTAGGTTTCCCCTCCGCCTCGCAGACGGACTTTGACTTCGTCCGCCAGCTCATTGAGCAGGACCGGATTCCCGGGGACGTCACGATCCAGGTCCTCACCCAGGCCCGCGAACACCTGATCCAGCGCACCTATGAATCACTCGAGGGCGCCAAGCAGGCAATCGTCCACCTCTACAACTCCACCTCGGTGCTCCAGCGCCGCGTGGTTTTCAATCAGGACCAGGACGGGATCCTCGACATTGCATTGACCGGGGCACGGCTGTGCAAGAAGTTCGAAGAACAGATGGTCGGCACCAGGATCACCTACGAGTACTCCCCGGAGTCCTTCACCGGAACCGAACTGGAGTACGCAAAGCGCGTCTCGGACGCCGTGGCTGAGGTGTTGGAGGCGTCCCCGGAGAACAAGATGATCCTGAACCTGCCGGCGACCGTCGAAATGGCTACCCCGAACGTCTACGCAGACTCGATCGAGTGGATGCACCGGAACCTTCAAAACCGCGAGTCGATCGTACTCTCGCTGCACCCGCACAACGACCGTGGCACCGGGGTTGCAGCCGCCGAGCTCGGTTACCTCGCCGGGGCCGACCGCATCGAAGGATGCCTGTTCGGCAACGGTGAGCGCACCGGCAACGTCGACCTGATCACCCTGGGCATGAACCTGTTCGGCCAGGGCATCGACCCGCAGATCGATTTCTCCGACATGGACGAGATCCGCCGGACGGTCGAATACTGCAACCAGCTGCCTGTTCCCGAACGTTCCCCCTACGGCGGGGACCTGGTCTTCACCGCGTTCTCCGGCTCCCACCAGGATGCCATCAAGAAGGGCTTCGAGGTCATGGAGGCCGATGCAAAGGCCGCCGGGAAGACCGTGGATGAAATCGAATGGGCGGTCCCGTACCTGCCGGTGGATCCCAAGGACATCGGACGCTCCTACGAGGCAGTGATCCGCGTGAACTCGCAGTCCGGCAAGGGCGGGGTCGCGTACCTGCTCAAGAGCGAGCACTCCCTGGATTTGCCGCGCCGCGCACAAATCGAGTTCTCAGGCGTCATCCAGCGCAAGACCGAGGGCGAGGGCGGGGAGGTTTCCTCGGCCGCGATCTGGGAAGCCTTCCAGGACGAGTACCTGCCGGTGACCGAGGGATCCAACGGCGAGGAGTGGGGCCGCTTCAAGCTCGGCTCCGTGACCGCCGACACCGCCGAGGACGGCAGTTTCGAACTCACCGCAACCTTGGTCATCGACGGTGTACCGCATCGCCGATCGGCCACCGGCAACGGCCCGATCAACGCGTTGGTGCAGATCCTCGGCGCCGAGGGCGTTGACGCGCGGGTGCTGGACTTCACCGAACATGCGCTTTCCGAGGGCGGAAACGCCGCTGCGGCGGCCTACGTCGAATGCGCCGTGGGTGAGCGGGTGCTCTGGGGAGTGGGCGTTGACACCAACACCACCATCTCCTCGCTCAAGGCCGTGATCTCCGCGGTCAACCGTGCGGTGCGCGACATCGCCTAGGGCTTCGGGTTCCACGCCATGGAGGTCGGTGCACGGGCGTACGCCCGTGCACCGACCTCCGCGCTTTGTCTGGGATCATTGGTTACGTGCCACGTTCATCATTTGCAGCGAAAAGCTACCGCACCCGCGGTATTGTCCTGCGCACCCACAAACTGGGGGAAGCGGACCGGATCATCACGTTGCTGAGTCCCGAGTTCGGGGTGCTGCGCGCCGTGGCCAAGGGCGTGCGGCGCACCCGGTCAAGGATGGGTGCCACGCTCGAGCCGTTCATGGAGGTCGAGGCGCAGATCGTTGCCGGGCGTTCCCTGCACACCATCATCCAGGCGCAGCTGCGCCACCCGTACGGGCAGGCATTGGTGGCCGACTATCCCGCTTATACCGCCGGGGCGGCGATGCTTGAAACCGCCGAACGGCTCACCGATGCCGATGCCGATTCCCTCGGTGCGCAATACAGATTGCTGCATGGCGCCTTGGCCACCCTTGCCCGCGGCGGCCACGAACCGGGTACGGTGCTGGACTCCTACCTCTTGCGCGCCCTGGCGGCCGCCGGTTGGGCCCCGAGCTTCACCCATTGCGTACGGTGCGGCGCAGCGGGACCGCACCGGGCGGTCAACGTGCCCTTGGGCGGGGTGGTCTGTCATGATTGCCGTCCTCCCGGATCCATGTCTCCGTCACCGGCGACGGTCACCTTGCTGGCCGCCTTGCTTGCCGGAGACTGGGAGACCGTTGATGGCGCCGATGGCGCAACACGCGCCCAGGCGGCGCCAATCGTTGCCAATTACCTGCAATTCCACCTTGAACGCGTGGTCAAATCCCTTAAACTCGTGGAGCGAACATGAGCAAGACCCCCAAGATCACCGGCAAACCAGGACCAAGAGTCCCCGCGCTTCGTCCGCAGGATGCACCGATGCCACGCATCCAACCCCTATTGGTGCCACAGCACGTGGCGATCGTGATGGATGGCAACGGTCGCTGGGCCAACCAGCGCGGACTGGCCCGCACCGAGGGCCACCGGGCGGGTGAGGCGGCGCTGCTGGATGTGATGGCCGGCGCGGTGCAGATGGGCATCAAGTACGTCTCTGTCTACGCGTTCTCCACAGAGAACTGGAAGCGCAGCCCCGAGGAGGTGCGCTTCCTGATGGGCTTCTCACGCGACGTGCTGCGCCGGCAACGCGACACGCTCAACGGCTGGGGCGTGCGGATCCGTTGGGCCGGGCGCGAGCCACGGCTCTGGCGCTCGGTGGTCAACGAGCTCAAAGCCGCCGAGGAGCTCACTGCCGGGAACCAAAGCTGCCAGCTGACCATGTGCGTGAACTACGGGGGCCGGGCGGAAATCGCGGATGCGGTACGCGCGATTGCCGAGCAGGTCGCCGCCGGGACCCTGAAGCCGTCCCAAGTCACCGAGAAAACGGTGGCTAAGCACCTGGACGAGCCCGAGATGCCCGATGTCGACCTGTTCCTGCGCACCAGCGGCGAACAGCGCACCTCGAACTTCCTGCTGTGGCAGTCCGCCTACGCTGAAATGGTCTTCATCGATGAATTGTGGCCCGACGTGGACCGCACGACCCTCTGGGCCGCCGTCCAGGAATACGCCAGCCGGGATCGCCGCTACGGCGGAGCGATTGATAAGCCTGCTGCCGACGCGTAGCAGCTGCGTCTACCGTCTGTCAGCTCTACGGCGTCCGCGGCGTCCCGGAAGGTATCCGATGCCCCAGCGGTCGATCGCGGCATAGGCGAGCGCCCGTGGCCTGGGCAGGGACGAAAACACGTCATGCATTGATCCGTCGATCACGGCGTTGGTGACTTCTGCCCCGAGTCCCAGCGAACGCTCACGCACCACCCTGACCTCCAGGACGGAGTCGTGGTGCAGCATTGCCTCGTCGTATGTCGTACCCAGGCGCGTTGATTTGGAGGTGAGCACGAGGACCGGGATCTTGATGTCCAGACCGTGCGCGACCTCCCGGTGCCCGGCAAGCACCGCAGCGATCCACCCTGCGGTGACGGGAAACGAGCACGGCGGCCGCCATAGGGGATGCAGGTCCCAGGAGCCATGCGCCAGGGCGCTGAGGGATCGCCAGTAGCCGTCCGATTCAGGCAGGTGCAGCTTGGCGCGTGGACGCAACCATGCCAGGGGTTCGACAACTCCCTGCGCCGCGTACCGAACCATGTAGCTGCCCTGCATTTCCAGCCATGGGCTGTTCAGGATCAGCGCGTTGAATGCCTTGGGGAACCTGTTGACCCAGAGGCTGGCCACCAGCCCACCGGTGGAGTGCGCCACACATACTCCCGGGGTGTCTGGGGCTTCCAATGAACGGATCATCGCCAAGGCTGCTTCGAGATCCGCGTCGTATTCCCCAAGGTCGGACGTGAAACCTGGGTTGAGGTGGTGGGCCCGCAGGCTTCGACCATACCTCCGGAAATCCAGTGCGTAGAAACTGTACCCGTGATCTGTCCAATACTTTGCCAGTTCGGTGTTGTAGAAGTAGTCGCTCCAACCGTGCAGCGCCAGCACGAAGCCAACTGAGCCTCTGGATCTCATCGATTCTCGGCCTCCCGGGTGCGGTGCGCCCGCTCGGACTGGACTAAAGAGGCGGTGAAGAACATCGGGCAACGGCGACCGTCGCGTTTCCCTGACATGTGCCGGCCGTCGGGAAGGTGGCTGGTAGTGGACCAAGGTGGCACAAAGTTCTCCTTCGTAGTCCTCTCCGAGCGGCAGCGTGGTGTAGGTGTATCCCTCGCCCAGGATGTCCGGTTCCCAAACCCCGGGCACCGTGGTCTTGGAGCAGTCTGGCCATGTGACGCTTGGATCGTTCTCCAGCAGTGGCACGGGGAGGGCTCCGAGCGAGGATGCAGACGACATGTGTTGAGCATAACGAACTTGAAGTTGTTTGGGGCCCGGAGACCGGGAAGACTGGGGTTCATGCGCATCTACCCCACGATTTTCCGGCTCGTTTTCACGAAGATGGATCCCGAGAAGGCACACCACTTATCCTTCGATGCCCTGCGGCTGGCGGAAAAGTTCGGCGTGTCCGCAATTGCCCGGCGGATGTGCGCCCCGGATGCTTCGTTGCGCCGCAACGTGATGGGCATCGAGTTCCCTTCACCCTTCGGCCTGGCTGCGGGGTTCGACAAGGAAGGCGCAGGGATACTGGCATTGGCCGACCTTGGCTTCGGCCATGTGGAGGTCGGGACGATCACCGGTTCGGCCCAGCCCGGCAACGACAAGCCCCGGCTCTTCCGCCTGGTCCAAGACGGAGCCGTGATCAACCGGATGGGATTCAACAACGACGGGGCCCGGGCCGTGGCCCCGAGGATCCGTGCCGCGCGCCTGGCCTTGTCCGAGCGCTTTGGCACGCATCGTCCGGTCATCGGGGTGAACATCGGCAAGACCAAGACCGTTGAACTTGCCGATGCCGTTGAGGACTACCTCGTCTCCACCCGCGAACTGGCAGCCCATGCCGACTACCTGGTAGTCAACGTATCTTCGCCGAACACCCCGGGCCTGCGACTGCTCCAAGGCGCGGAAACGCTGCGCCCCCTGCTTCAAGCGGTGCGGGCCGAGGCCGACCGCGTTGCCGGGGGACACCTCCCGTTGCTGGTGAAGATCGCACCGGACCTGGCCGATCAGGACATCGAAGAGGTGGCCACGCTGGCCACCGAACTGGGCCTGGACGGCATCATCGCCACCAACACCACCATTGCCCGTGAGCCGCTGAGCACCGATGCCTTCAAGGTTGCCGAGCTGGGCGCCGGGGGACTGAGCGGTGCCCCGCTGAAAGCCCGCTCCCTGGCGGTGCTCAAGGTGTTGCGTGAAAAGGTGCCCGCCGGGATGACGATCATTTCCGTGGGAGGGGTCGACAGCCCCGAAGACGTCATCGAACGCCTGCAGGCCGGCGCAGACCTGGTCCAGGGCTACACCGCATTTCTCTATGAAGGACCGTTCTGGGTCCGCCGGATCAACAAGGCCCTGGCCCGGGTCATCTCCCAGGGCGGTTCCCTGGCCCGGAAGTAGCAGGACCCCTGGCTGCGGACGGCCCGGGACAACCAACAAAAAAGCGTGTGGCCCCGGTCCTGGAACATGATTCCGGATCCGGGGCCACACGCTTTGGTGTGGTTATCGTGAACGCGTTTGCATGGCTTCTATCGGGGGTCTTCCCCGCGGCGAACCTGGGGCTTGGGCAGTCGCATCTTGCGGAACTGCAGTCCGCGCATTATCCCGTAGTACATCACGCCGCGATCCACCGAACCGTGGCGAGCAACCAAGGCCTTCTTCAGTCCGCGGGACATGATGAAGGAGTCAATTGCCACCGCTGCCACCAGGACCCATAACGCATAGGTGATGTTCATCGTGACCTGCGGGAACCTAGAGAGGCTCAACGAGATGATCAGGAACGCGAACACCGCGAACATGAGATACTCCCCGACCATGAACCGACGGTCGACGTAGTCCCTGGCAAAGCGTTTCTGCGGGCCGCGGTCACGGGCGGCCATGAAACGCTCGTCGCCGGTCTCGTTCGCCAGCCGCATGCGGTTCTGCGCCTCGACTCTCTGGGCACGCTCAGCGGAGCGCGCGGCCTTGCGGTCCGAGGGCACCAAAGGGCGCTGGTTTTGCGCCTGCTGCGCACTGCGCTTCGGGGTAGGGGCATTCTTGCCGACGGGCTTTGTGGTCTCTTCTGTGGGCGCTCCCGTGGAAGCTGCCTGATCTTTCTTGCGTCCAAACACCCCTCCAGTCTAGCCGTTGAGCGGCAAGCCGCTGGCATCGGGCACACGGGCCGGTTGTAGGCTTTCAACCATGACTACCAATAACACCTCCAACACGGCGTCTTTCGGCGTGGACCGCGATAAGTTGAGCGCACACGTCGATAGGGACTTCGACCGCATCGTTTTGGAACTGAGCAAGCTGGTCGCGATTCCCGGAATCGCCTGGGAATCCTTCGATGCCAGCGAACTGGACCGCAGTGCCGAAGCAGTGGAGCAGCTGGTGCGCGAGGCTGGAATGGAACAGGTTGATATCCTGCGCGTGCCCGCCGAAGACGGCACCATGGGTGGACCTGCCATTGTGGCCAACCGTCCGGCCCGGGACGGCAAGCCCACCATCCTGCTCTACGCGCACCATGACGTACAGCCTCCGGGCGACGAAGAGCTGTGGAACACCAAGCCTTTTGAGGCCACCGAGATCGACGGCCGGCTCTTTGGGCGAGGTGCCGCCGATGACAAGGCCGGCATCATGGTGCATATCGCCGCACTGCGTGCGGTGCTCGAAACAGTTTCCGACTTCGGTCTCGGAGTCACGTTCTTCCTCGAAGGGGAGGAGGAAGCCGGTTCCCCAAGCTTCCGCAATTTCCTGGAGACGCACCGGGACCGCCTTGAGGCCGACGTCATCGTCGTGGCCGATTCCAGCAACTGGAAGGTCGGTGTTCCGGCGTTGACCACATCGCTGCGCGGAATGGTCGGGGGAGTGGTGGAGGTACGGACCCTAGGCCATGCAGTGCACTCCGGGATGTTCGGAGGACCGGTGCTCGATGCGCCGACCGTAGCGGCACGCCTGATCTCCACTTTCCATGATGCCCAAGGCAACGTTGCGATCCAGGGCCTGGTCTCCAACGAAAGCGCCGCCGTCGACTATCCCGAGTCGGCGTTCCGCGCCGACTCCTCGGTGTTGGACTCGGTGAGCCTTGCCGGCAGCGGCAACATCGCCGACCGGCTCTGGAACAAGCCTGCACTGTCGATCATCGGCATGGACATCCCTTCCGTCGCGGTCTCCTCCAATACCTTGTTGCCTTCCACCCGCTTCAAGTTCAGCCTGCGCGTGGCACCGGGCCAGGATCCGCAGGCCGCCGCCGAGGCCGTCCGTGCGCACATCATGAGCCAGGACCTCGGTGGTGCAGAGGTCACGTTGCATGCCGAGGAGGCCGGGCAGTCCTTCTCCACCGACACTTCCGCTGCCGCCGCGCAGGCGAGCCTTTGGGCCTTGGGCGAAGCGTGGGGGGTCCCTGCGGTGGAAACAGGGATCGGCGGCTCAATTCCGTTTATCTCAGATCTGTTGGAAGTCTTCCCTGCGGCGCAGATCCTGGTCACGGGGGTCGAAGATCCCGACTCTCGGGCGCACTCGGCCAACGAATCCCTGCACCTGGGCGACTTCCGACACGCGATTTTGGCCGAGGCGTTGCTCTTGTCACGCTTGAACAACAACGGGCTCTAGAGTCCACCGGAGGGCGGCTGGGCAGTATTCGCGCAAACGCCGTAGTATTGACAAATGAGGGGCGACGCTTGAGGCGTAGCCCAAGTGAGCAGCATATGGAGGATCAGAGATGACAACTGCAGCCAATGAGGCCGTCGCAGATACACCAGAGCTTTCGAGCCATGAGGTAGCCCTGTCGGATGTCGCCGCGGAGAAGGTCCGTTCACTGCTTGAGCAGGAAGGACGCACCGATCTCCGGTTGCGCGTCGCTGTTCAGCCAGGGGGATGCTCGGGCTTGATTTACCAGCTTTACTTCGACGAGCGGTTGCTGGAAGGCGACGCAGTGAAGGACTACGACGGCGTTGAGGTCGTTGTGGACAAGATGAGTGTCCCCTACCTAGACGGTGCTTCGATCGACTTCGAGGACACCATTTCCAAGCAGGGCTTCACCATCGACAATCCCGCAGCCGGCGGCTCTTGCGCCTGCGGAGATTCCTTCCACTAAACCGGAACTAAATACACCGCCCAGACGTTGACACATCTTCGTGCCTGGGCGGTGTTTTGGTCGGGATTGGAGCACCCAAGAGGGTAAGCTCTACGATAAGTAGTAAAACTATGGTTTTCTTCGACCTCATCACCGTTGATTCACTTGAGTCCGGGCGTTGGGCGTCGAAGATTCATTCAGCACCAACAAAGAGGAAGGGCCGTCTGTGAGTTCGCAAGACCGAACCAGCAGCCGCCGGAAAGGCGTAGCCAAAGTAGTGGCTATTGCTGGTTCCGGTGCATTGTTGTTGACGGGTTGTACAGCGGAAGTCCAGCGAGGTTGGCTTCCTAACGTCGCTCGTGACACCACCAATCACACCGGTATGATCCAGGATCTCTGGGTCAACACATGGATCACCGTACTTATCGTCGGTATCTTGACGTGGGGCCTGATGCTCTGGTGCATCATTGCCTACCGGCGTCGCAAGACCGACACTGGCTACCCGCGCCAGCTCAGCTACAACTTGCCAATCGAGATTTTCTACACGGCAGTGCCTTTGGTCATGATCTTGACGTTCTTTACGTTCTCGGACAGCACCGAAAAGGCTATCAATACGCCAGTGGATTCCGAACTTGTCGTTGACATCCGCGCCAAGCAGTGGGCCTGGGACTACAACTACAGCTACAAGGGCCAGGAGAAGTACGACGCCACCGTTCAGGCGCACCTGACCGGCGAGGAGGGCCTCGAAGAAGGCCTGCCGACCCTGTACCTGCCGGTTGGAAAGACTGTCACGCTCGAGCTGAACAGCCGCGACGTCATCCACTCTTTCTGGGTTCCTGCATTCTTGCAGAAGCTGGACATGATCCCCGGCAAGACCAACTACATCTACCTGACGCCACAGGTTGAAGGTGAATTCGACGGTAAATGCGCAGAGCTTTGCGGCGAATACCACTCGGAAATGCTCTTCAACGTGAAGGTAGTTCCTGAAGGCGAATTCCTGAATCACCTGACCACCCTTGAGGACGGCCAGATCGGTGAAGACCAGGACCGCAAGCCGGGCGAAGTCAATTCGGTTTCAGCCAACACCTCGGAAGGAAATTAATCCGTCGTGACTACCTATGAATACGCCACAGACGAGGCAATAACCCTCGCGCCGCGCGTGGTCCCGATCTCCAAGGGACGGATGTTCGTCAACTGGATCACTTCAACTGACCACAAGACGATCGGGTACATGTACCTGATCTCCTCCTTCGTGTTCTTCTGCATCGGCGGTGTGATGGCCTTGGTCATCCGCGCCGAGCTGTTCGAACCGGGTATGCAGATCCTGCAGACCAAGGAGCAGTACAACCAGCTGTTCACCATGCACGGCACCATCATGCTGTTGATGTTCGCAACCCCGCTTTTTGCCGGATTCGCCAACGTCATGATGCCGTTGCAGATCGGTGCACCGGATGTGGCCTTCCCGCGTTTGAATGCACTGGCATTCTGGTTCTTCTCCTTCGGTTCGACCATCGCGCTGGCCGGCTACCTGACACCGCAGGGTGCAGCCTCTTTCGGCTGGTTCGCCTACGCACCGTTGTCCAACACCACCTTCAGCCCCGGCGTGGGTGGAGACCTGTGGGTCTTCGGCTTGGCGCTTTCGGGCTTCGGCACCATCCTGGGCGCCGTCAACTTCATCACCACCATCATCTGTCTGCGTGCACCGGGCATGACGATGTGGCGCATGTCGATCTTCACCTGGAACACGCTGATCACCGGTATTCTCATCCTGATGGCGTTCCCGCCGCTGGCTGCTGCACTGTTCGCACTCGGTGCAGACCGAAGATTCGGTGCTCATGTGTTTGACCCCGAGGCAGGTGGCCCGGTCCTGTGGCAGCACCTGTTCTGGTTCTTCGGCCACCCGGAGGTCTATATCATTGCGCTGCCGTTCTTCGGCATCGTCTCCGAGATCTTCCCGGTCTTCTCCCGCAAGCCGATCTTCGGCTACAAGGGCCTGATCTTTGCGACCATCTCGATTGCGGCGTTGTCAGTATCGGTGTGGGCCCACCACATGTACGCTACCGGTACGGTCATGCTTCCGTTCTTCGGCTTCATGACGATGTTGATCGCCGTGCCGACGGGCGTGAAGTTCTTCAACTGGATCGGAACGCTCTGGCGAGGTTCGATCACGTTTGAGACACCGATGATGTGGAGCATCGGCTTCATGGTCACCTTCCTTTTCGGTGGCCTGACCGGAATCATCCTGGCAGCACCGCCATTGGACTTCCACGTGACCGACACCTATTTCGTGGTCGCACACTTCCACTACGTGGTCTTCGGAACCGTCGTCTTCGCGATGTTCGCCGGCTTCTACTTCTGGTGGCCCAAGTGGACGGGCAAGATGCTCAACGAGCGCCTTGGCAAGATCCACTTCTGGTTGTTGTTCGTGGGCTTCCACGGCACGTTCCTGATCCAGCACTGGTTGGGCGTCATCGGCATGCCGCGTCGTTACGCGGACTACCTGCCTGAAGACGGGTTCACCACCATGAACCAGTTCTCCACCGTTTTCGCCTTCATCCTTGGTGTTTCGATGATCCCGTTCTTCTGGAACGTCTGGATTACGCACCGTCATGGCAAGAAGGTCACCGTGGATGACCCGTGGGGCTTCGGCGCATCACTGGAGTGGGCAACCTCTTGCCCACCACCACGCCACAACTTCCATTCCATCCCGCGCATTCGCTCCGAACGCCCGGCTCTTGACCTTCACCACCCGGAACTGAGCTCACGCTCGACCCCGGATACCGCTGTGGCCAAGATCTTCGGCCCGGCAGACCAGAAGGATATGTAGAGATGAAAGTAGAATC
Source organism: Paeniglutamicibacter antarcticus (assembly GCF_039544305.1). Taxonomy (NCBI): domain Bacteria; kingdom Bacillati; phylum Actinomycetota; class Actinomycetes; order Micrococcales; family Micrococcaceae; genus Paeniglutamicibacter; species Paeniglutamicibacter antarcticus. The sequence continues at coordinate 4,341 of NZ_BAABLK010000023.1, read as the reverse complement.
CTGGCTCTTTCTCGGCGGAGTGTTCTTCTTCACGCCGGTGGGAATCGTTTACGGTTTCATGGTCGAGTGGCAGGAGCCGGTTGGCTTCCTGGCGATGTTCTTGCTTGCAGGCATGTCGTTCATGGTCGGCTGGTACCTGCTGCATACCTCCAAGCGCGTCGGGCTACGGCCCGAGGATCGCGTTGACGGCGACATCCACGAAAATGCGGGCGCCATCGGCATGTTCGCACCGTGGAGTTGGTGGCCGCTCATCTTGGGATCTGGTGCGGCGATCGGCTTTGCCGGTTTGGCAATCGGGTTCTGGGTCCTGTACATCGGTACCGGATTCGCGATCATCGGCCTGGTTGGCTGGGTTTACGAGTTCAGCCGCGGCAACCACGCCCACTGATCCGGGCGCACACCAGTAGGTGAAGCATCGAAAGCGGTGTCTTTTTCCCCTCGCGGGGATCAAGACGCCGCTTTCTGCGTTGCGGCAACTGCCGAATACGTGAGAATGAAAGCACCGGTCTGCATGAGGCGGCCCCAACGACTACGGAGCACGAGATGAAACCCTATGCGCCCCAACCGGTTGTCATGGGAACGATCGATCCGACGTCCAAGGTCAGCAAGTATCGACAGATACGCGAGATCCTCCGTAACCACGCTCGGAACATCTGCCAGCCCGGATACCGACTGCCGCCTGAACGCGAACTGGCCGAGGGGTTCAACGTAGCCCGCAAGACCTTGCGCCAGGCGATTGATTCGCTGGTCGAGGACCAAGTCCTCAAGCGCGTCGTTGGCGTCGGTACCTTCGTGGCCCACCCCAAGGTCGATCTGCAGGTCCGGTTGAACTCCTACAGCGAGGAAATGGTCAGGCGCGGTATGGTTCCCGACGCCCACGTGCTGCGCTTCGAGGAAGTCCCGGCATCCGGTTCCCTTTCGCGGCACATGGAGATCGACGAAGGGGCCCCGGTGATCCGGTTCAGCCGTCTTCTGCTTGCCGACGGAAAGCCCATGAGCCTGGACGAGAACTTCCTGCCCAGCGAGCTGGTCCCGGGGTTCCTCAACGATCCGCCACCGACCTCCCTCTACCAATCGCTCCACGAGCGCTACAACCTGATCCTTGAGTGGGGGGAGGACCAGATCGAGAGCGCCGCGGCAACCAGCGAGCACGCCAGGCTGCTCCACGTCGATGTGGGCTACCCGCTGCTGCGCATTACGCGGTACGCGTTCGTCGGCGAGGGCTTGGTCGACTATTCGGTTTCGCTCTACCGTTCGGACCGTTACAAGCTTTTTGTGCCCCTGGAGCGCCAGGGAAGCCGCAGTCCGCGCTACACCACCATGCGGTAGTCCTCGGGCACCCAGGGGCCTGCCGCGGCCGGTTCCGCGGCATCGGGCGGATCCTCCGTGCCTGCATGGCGCGAATTTCGCGCGAGATCCCAACACGGCCAACATCGTTCTGGACCGAAGGGCATGTTGATCTGCAGCCGAACGGGGCCTTGAGCCACGTTTCAGATCCGACTCTCGGAGCGGGGTATCCACCCAGATAGCATTCTTCGTGCTGTGCGGACACGGATCCAGGAAATCCCGATCGCTCCTTTCTTCGTTGACACTTGGCGAGGACGAAGGGCAAAAGCGACTTGCTTGATTCGGCCCAGGCCGGTGGCCGCTCCGTTCGTGCTGGACCATTTGGGGGTCTTCGTGGAGAGGAGCCCATGGTGGCTTTCGCCCAGCGGAATCAGTGAACTACTGGTCCAGCCTTCGATCGTGAGTATTCGATGCTTTGGGGACCACCTGTTATTGCCGTTCGGGGCCACTGATATTGCCGTTGGGGACCGGCACCTCCCTGCGTGGGAGCCACAGGCCTTGAGCGGGTTCAACTTGATTTGGGTGGGAGTTGATCCTCTTGCTTCACGTGTGCTTTCCCGCTCAGGGTCCGATGGTGTGGTGGATGTCAAGGTCCATGACCATCATCTGCATGGACACAGGAGCCGACCCTTCTGCGTCCATGCAGAGGTGACCGGTCCGGACCGGCCTTGGTCACGTCGTGGCACCCAGCACAGCTCCGGCAAAGTGGCTCCCAACAATGCCACTGGTGGCTCTCACGGAGAATATCCGCGTTTTCCCACGGTGGTCCCCACTCGCAATATTGCTGGCCCCCAAACAGTCAAATATTCAATCGAGGCAATAGCGGGCATCATCCCATCAAGGCACGTATCCGGACCCTCCACCGCAGCGTTCCTGTTCACCCAGATTGCGGAAGGATACGACTGACGGTCCCATGGCGCGGCCCTTCCGTGTGGTGAATCGTGGGGGTGATAGCCATCCCACTGCTCGTGGGGATCAGCTGTCAACGGCAGCCTAGGTGCCCCGGGCGCGTCGACGGCTTTCCAAGGCGAATCCACTTTTGGGGTCGGTGCTCGAGGGGCCAATGCTGGCGAGGATCTATCGTTCCTGCGTCCTGAACCGGCTTCAACCCAAATCTGCGGCACTTGTTAAATAGCGGTATTTGAAACTGCCAGTCCACGTAAGTGGTGTGTAATCTCGCAACATCGTGGACACTGAAACTCATCACTTCGTTGACAACCGATCTCATGACTTTGTGCACAAATACCACAAGCCATCCAACACCGGCCCGATGGTTCGTGGGTTCCCCACGCCCAGGTTCAATCTCGAGTGAAGATTTCGGGCATTTGCGCTTCCCGAAGCGCGTATTCTGACCGGTATTTCTCGGCCTTGCGTTCCCAGTGCACCGTCGCATTCATGATCTGGATTCCCCGGATCGAGTAAGAGGCGATGAACTTGCCGTTCTTGTGCATGGCCATCATCGGCAACGGGAAGGACATGACCACTTCGCCGGTATCGGGATCCGACACCAGAAATTCCTCATCGGTGACGGTGCGGCAATACCGACGACCCGCCAAAGTCGAGGGGACGGAAATCTGCTGGCCCTGGTAGAAGACCTTGCGCTGGTCTTTCACGATCTCAATCAGGACCTGATTCGCTGCCAGGCCCGTGGCGGGTTCCGGGAACAACCCGGCATCGATGATCTCGCCAGACTTGGAGACCGCAACGCTCGCCGTGCCGAGGGCGACCTGCTTGAGCCTGCGCTTGCTCAGATACTCTGCGGCCTTGGCTTCGAGCACCGACAAGTGCAACGGCTCGCTCGCCGGGGTGTGCTCCAGGGTCTGCCAGGCGATTTCGGGTGTGGACTGATTCAGCGACTGGTGCGGCCTGCGCCGGTTGTAATGCTCGCGATAGCGCGTGATGAGCCTGTGCAGGTCGGCAAGGTCCTTCGGCTTGTTGGCGTCCAGGAAGCGCCGCAGGGTTTGATGTGAGCGTTCGTTCTTGCCCTGGGTCGTGGGCCGGCCCGGAAGGCCGCTGATCGGCATGGTCCCCTTGGAGGCAAGGAAGATCTCCACCGCACCGATCGTGCCGCTGCGCAGTTGGTTGAATGCCTTTGAATTGTCACTGAGCAGCTCCTGAGGTGCCCCATGGGACTTGATGGCCCGGGCGAGCAGGTCGTGGGCGTCATGGCTGTTCTCGTGCTGCCGGTACGCCCATGACCCGACGTCGTAACGTGTCGCATCGTCGATCAGCTGGTAGACGGTGCCCACCTTCCTGTCGCCCGTGCGATATTCGAAGGCGTCCAGCTGCCACAAGGCCATGGCCGTGGACCGGGCAAAGGGCAGATACGAGGATTTCGGTCGCTTGCGCGGGTTCCGGTCAACATGGCCCACACCTGCGAGCAGCCGGGCAATCGTGGCAATCGAGGGGGCCTGTCCGCCGGGGAAACCATCTTGGATGGTCGCTTCGTGGTGGATCGTTTTCGGTCCGTAGTCCCACCCATCTTTCTTGAGCTGTTTGCGGATGCGGACCAGCTCGTTGATGACCTCGGGCCCGTAGCGCCGTGCAGGGTGGTGAGGTGCCCTGGAACGCGGGTGGAGGGCTGATGCGGACTCGGTGGAGGCCCGGGAGCGGATCCGATAGAAAATGCTGCGGGAGATCTTCTGGGTTTTGCAGAATTCGCTGATCGTCAGGGCGTCGGGCTGGGTGGGGTCGTAGTTGATGATCATGGCGCGTATGCGCGGTGGCAGTGGGTTGTTCATGCCTTGAAACTGCCAGAGGAACCTGCAAGAACTGTCTACGGTGTATTGAGACATGGTGTCCACGATGTCATAAGATCGTGTGTCCACGATGCGCTGAGACAGGACAGTCCACGTAAGTGGAACTGTATCGCCACGAACAGGGAACCGGCACCCTGGACGTGATTCTCTGGTCTGAGCTGCAACACACCCGGTGTTGCGCTTTGACCCTTCGAGGAGAAACGATGACGGATCATCGTGTCATCATGCGGCTACT